>JALVDI010000388.1 GCA_027009115.1 Polyangiaceae bacterium
CCTCACGGCCGCCTCCGGCAGCGGAGCAGTTGGCGGAGCGAGACCCCCATGGCCTCGGCATTCCGAGGAGACATCAGCACCAGCCGATGGTGCTCCAGACGCCCTTTCCAGACGGAGTACCAATCGAAGTTCGCATCCATCGGCGCGAAGGTCCGCTCGACGAAACCCACGGACATCGCACGCCACCGGAAGGGGTGATGATCGGTGTAGTACATCAGCACCCGAGGCTCGTGGAGCGTGCCCTCCACGTCGCGCCCGCAGACGTAGAGCTCGTCGAGGGTCGGCCGCAGCGCCTCGTAAGCGCGGCGACTGAGCAGGAAGTCGTGGCCGGCGTCGCGTACATAGGCACGCGCCTCCGCCAGGATCGAGTCGCGGGTAGCCGTGCGCACGGAGCGATCGGCCCTGTGGAGCCAGATGCTGTTGAAGGCCAAGATCCCGAGCAGCAGCCCCACCGACGCCTGGCGAAGGCGGGGGCGTGGCTCCAGCCGCCGCCAGAGGTAAACCAGACCCGCTCCGAAAGCGATCGCGACGAAAGGAAAGAACTGCAAGTAGTTCCGGATCTGCAGAAGAATGAGCGCCGTCATCGTCCAGAGCGTCGCTACCGGGTAGAGGGCGGCGACAGCAGCGAAGCGCGGCCGAAAGCGCGCCAACACGAACGCGCCGACCGCCGCGACGGCGGCGAGCAGGGCTGCGGGCGCAAAGTGCGGCGAGGGGAGCACCCCAAAGAGCCAGAGCAGCACCTTCCCCAGGTGCTCCCAGGGAGCTTCCACATGGAAAGGGTGTGTGTCGACGATCGACTGATAGCCCGCCCAGGTCGAAAACTGCTGCCACACGGCTCGGATGGGGTCGATGACCGTGAAGGGGCTCGCCATGAAAATCGCCAACGCGAGGCCGCCGCCAAGGGCCGTGACGAGCAAAGCCCGATCCCGCAGGCCGGAGTAGAACGGGACCGCAAAACAGGCGACGAGCCCGAGCGCGACGGCGTAGACGCCCGAGGCCTTGCAGGCCACGACGAGACCGGCAGCGAGGCCCATCCCCACGACGGACCAGAGCGCCGACGAGCGGACCCGCGCCGTGAATGCACAGGCCATCATGAAGAGCTGCAGCGCGACGAACTGCATCATCGGCGCGTCCACCTCGATGCAGCGCGAGCGGCGGTTGATCTCCCAGGACAGGCCGACCAGCGCAGCAGCGCCCAGAGCCTCGTAGTAGCGATAGGGGAAGAGGCGCAGCACCGTGAGAAAGACCCACAGCAAGATCGGAACTGTCATCAACACGAAGACGTAGCGGACCTCCTGCTTGTAGCGCTCCGTCGAGAGAAGGCGGATCATCTCGTCGCGCCAGGCCTGCAAGGTCGGGTAGCGCTCGGGGACGAACTCCCAGCCGGGGCTGTGGAGCATCTCGCGCACGATCTGCGGCAGCTCGTCGAGGAGGTGCGCCCCAAGCACGAGGTAACCCGGCAAGAAGTAGGCCCCGTTGTAGATATGCCCGGCCGGGCGCATCTCGAGCGCCTGAACGCTCCGCCGCATCCCTTCCAAGTGATACCACTCGTCCCAGTTGTAGCCGTGGTCGAGGCTCGCCGTCGCCATCCACTGAAAGGCGATCAGTCCCAGGCCCAGCCAAGCGACTCGCCGCCGCACCGGGAGGCTTCCGAGCCGGCGCATCATGGCAGGATCTCCACCTCGGCGAGCCCGCCGCCGTTTCCGTACCAGTCCTCGATCTCGACGCGCACTTGATCGACCGGCGCCCCCCCGTCGTCCAGCGTCACGACCACGCGGTCGAAGTCGTCGAGGCGCGGCAGCACCGTTCGAGCCTCAGCGACGGGGCTGCCGCCGCGGCTCGTGACCACGTGGACGGTCTTGGCGGCGTATCCGAAGCGGCGGCGGTCCTTTCGGTTGCGATCGTCCGCGTGCAAGTCGTGGCCGTTCAGGATCCGGAGCTGGTGCACCGGGCGTGGCGGATCGACGCCGATGGACAGCGCTCCGGGCTGTCCCGGCGGAAGCTGCCAGTAGGTCATCTCGTCACCGTCCACCGCGTTCTCCGGTGGCCAGGCGTCGAGCCCATCGACGCGGTAGGCGGTCGCAGCCACCGGGGGGTCGTCCGATGGGCGGTAGGCCAACACCACCCCGACGACGACCGCCGCCGCCGCTGCCGCCCGCCCCAGGAAGCGCAGCAGCCGCACCCGACGAAGCTCACCCGGCGTATGCGAGGCGGCCCCCACCGCGCGCCGCAGAGCCCCGTGACCGTCCCGGGCCCACGCAAAGATCTGGCCGTCGACCGCCCCGACCTCTCGGTCCTCCCGAGGTGGCGCGCCGATGGCCGCCAAGACCTGCTCGACGCCCCGCACCTCGGTCGCGCTCAGGCCCAAGGAGACCAAGAAGTCCCGAACCGAGCTCTCCTCGTCCCCCAGCAGCTCGCGGAGCTCGCGGACGCTGACGCCGAGCCGCTCCGTCGCCTGCTGGAAGGCCCGGGAACGACGCCCCGCGGCCCACAGCGTGTCGGCGATCCGAAAGGTCTCGTCCGCGTCCTCCAAGAGGCGGCAGGCCTCCTCCCAGACGTCGAGCGACGCGCTCATGGCGCGGAGGGGAGCATGCGCCAGAAGCCAAGGCAAGGTTCAGCCACCGCAGTGGTGGGCTGCGGCTTCCGGTCCGGGGGGGGTCGTGCTCGT
>JALVDI010000389.1 GCA_027009115.1 Polyangiaceae bacterium
GGTGCGCGCCATGGACGCCTTGGAAGCCCTCGCCCGCACACGCGGCATCGAGCCGGAGCTCATCGACGGCCTGGGGCAGCACCGCCGAGCTTCGCCGGATTCCTTGCTGGCGATCCTCCGGGCCCTCGGCGAGCCGGTGGAGCGGCCGGAGGATGCCTGGGACGCGTTGCGGCGGCCGGTGCACAAGGCCCGAGTCCTCGTGGCCTGGGACGGGTGGGCCACCTTCCCGCTGCCTGCCGAGCGCCTCCTCGAAGGCACCTCGGACCTCGGCGAAGCCTGGACGCGGCGCGTGCAGCCGCGGGAGGGATGGGCGAGGGTGGAGGTGCCCTTCGGGGTGCACGACGTCCACTGGGAAGGCGGGCAGGCGTGGGTGATTTCGGCACCGACCGTCGCCTACGGTCAAGCGGAGCGGGTATGGGGGCTGTTTGCGCCGCTCTATGCGCTCTACGAAGAGGGGCGCTCGGATCTTGGCACCTTCCGTACCCTCCGCCGCGCGGCATCGCTCACCCGGGAGCTCGGCGGGCGCTACTTTGCGACCTTGCCCCTGCTGCCAACCTTCGCCGAGGCGCCGAGACGCGAGCCGAGCCCCTATGCGCCGGTCAGCCGCCTGTTCTGGAACGAGCTGCACCTGGACTTGGAGGCGCTGCCGGAAGCCGCCGGCGCGCCGCTGCCGCTCCCCCAGACCCCACCGCTCATCGACTGGGACGCGGAAGCGGACGCGCGCCTCCCTCGACTCGCCGAGCTGGCGGCCCGTTGCCGCGGCGACGCGGCAGCCGAGCTGGAGGCGTGGCGGATCGCTCACCCTCTCGTGGACGCCTACGCCGTGCACCGCGCCGAGTGCTCCTTCGGTGGGGACCCGGCGATGGTTCGGGCGTTCTGCTTCGCGCAGTGGCGCGCGGCCCAGCAGCTCGAGGGCATCGACGGCCTGTACCTCGATCTGCCCCTCGGGGTTCATCACGACGGCTTCGACGTAGCGCGTTGGCCCGATCGCTTTGCCACCGGCTGCTCCGCCGGTGCCCCTCCCGACCCGCTCTTTGCTGGCGGCCAGAACTGGGGCTTCCCGCCGATGCACCCGGAGCGCGACCGGGCCCAGGGATACGCCTACCTGCGGGCCTGCCTCGAGCACCACATGCGGGTCGCTCAGGTGCTGCGCATCGACCACGTCGCCTGGCTGCACCGGCTGTACTGGGTCCCGCAGCACGCTTCGCCCACCGACGGCGCCTACGTCACCAACCCGCACCCGGAGGAGCTCTATGCCTTGCTCTCGCTCCTATCGCACCGCCACCGGTGCCGTGTCGTCGGTGAGGACCTGGGAACGGTGCCGCAGGCGGTGCGGGAGGCGATGGCGGCTCATGGTTTGTTGCGCACCTGGGTGCTTCAGCTTTTCGCACACGAGGGCGGCTGGGAGGCGCCACCGGAGGGCAGCGTCGTGACCGTGAACACGCATGATCTGCCGACCTTTGCTGGCTGGTGGCAGATGCGTGACATCGACGACTGGGTCGCGCTCGGGCTCTTCGACGAGGTGCAAGCCCGCGCCGAGCGCGAGCGACGAGGCCGCGTCCGCGAGGCTCTTCGCCGGGCGGCGGGGGCCTCGTCAGACGCCGATCCGGTGTCCGTGGTCGCCGAGCTGATGCGTCTGCTCTCGACGGGTCCCGGCCAGATCCTGCTCGTCAGCGTCGAGGACCTCTTCGGGGAGACGCGGCCTCAGAACGTCCCGGGCACGCACCGTGAGCGTCCCAATTGGCGGGGGAGGGCAGCGCGCTCCCTCGACGCGATCGCCGACCAAGCCGAGCTGCTGGCCCGCATCGACGCCGCCCGGCGCTGACCGCTGCGCCGGCTCCGCCCAGTCCACGGATCGATCGACGATCGCTGTTGAGATGTGCTCTAAAGCGTCGCCATGACGAGCAAGGGAAGCCGGTTGCCTAAGCTGATGGAGATCATGCAGAGGTTGCTCGGGCCCCAGGGGTGCCCCTGGGACCGAGAGCAGACCCTCGAGAGCCTTCGACCCTACGTCCTGGAGGAAGCGCACGAGGTGGTCGAGGCGATCGACCGCGGCGATCCCGATCTCTTGCGCGAGGAGCTCGGCGACCTCTTGTTCCAGGTCGTCTTTCAGAGCGAGCTCGCTGCCAAGCAGGGCTGGTTCGACATCGACGATGTGGTCGATGCCATCTCGGACAAGATGGTGCGCCGGCATCCGTGGGTCTTCGGCGACCAGGAGGTGGGTGACGCCAGCGGCGCCCTCGACCGCTGGGAGGCGATGAAGGCCCAGGAGAAGCGAGAGCGGGGCGCGCTCGGCGGGGTCCCCGTAGCGCTGCCGGCCCTGCTCCGCGCGCTGAGGGTTGGCGAGAAGGCCGCGGCGGTCGGCTACGACTGGCACGACGCCGCCGGGGCACGGGCGAAGATCGACGAAGAGCTCGCGGAGCTCGACGAGGCCGTCGCCGGCGGGGACTCGGACCGCATGGAGGAGGAGCTCGGCGACCTGCTCTTCGCCGTCGCCAGCTTCGCTCGCAAGGTGGGGCTCGACCCGGAGTCGGCGCTCCGGCGATCGCTGACCCGCTTCAGCAAGCGGTTTCGCCACGCGGAGCTCGCGGCGCAGCGCCAAGGAACCTCGCTCCGCGAGCTCGACGACGTGGCCCTCGACACCCTTTGGGAGGAGGCCAAGCGCGAGGAGGAGTGAACCCTCGCCCTCCGGGTTCGATGGCGTACCCTGGGGGGCGTGCGCGCGACGGTCATCGGGGCCCTCGTTCTCGCGGGGGCTTTCGCGGGGTGCGTGGGACCGACGGTCGTCGCCACCGTCCCGACGCCGGCGCTCGTCCCGCTCCGGACCTTCCCCGTGATCGTCCTCGCCCCGGGACCCCGCTCCGCCGAGCGCCGGATCGGCGAGGCCCTCGCCCGGCACCTTCGAGGCGACGGGCGCGAGGTGCGCCTCGTCGACCAGGCGAGCATCGAGGCGATGCGCCAGCGGGGCGAGCTTCCGCCGGCGAGCGTGGTCGTGGGGCTGGAGGTCGAGGAGCTCCGGGCGAGTCGCACGCGCCTGGGCAACCGTCCCGAGACCGTCTGCGGGCCTGCGGGCTGCTACACGCGTGGCCGGCCGGATAGCTACCAGGTCCCGACCCTACGGATGAGGGCACGGCTGACCGTCTTCGAGGGCCCTACGGGGCGGCCGCTGCAGCGCCTCGGTGTCGAGGCCCAGGAGGAAGGGCGCAGCTACGCTCGCATGCGCGATCGGGCGGTGCAGCAGCTCCTCGGGCGCCTGCGGACGATGGTCGATCCGCACGTCGAGCGCGTGAGCGTGCGTTTGCGGAGCGTGGATCTTCCAGCGGTGGAGCCCGCCCTCGAGGAGATGCGGCGAGGTCGCTGGCACCGCGCGCGCCGCCGGCTCGAGGCCCTCGTCCGGAGCGAGGGTTTCGGGCGGCTGGGCGCCCGCGAGCGGGCGCGCGTTTGGTACGATCTAGGCGTCGCGCGCCGTTTCGATCCGGAGACCTTCGCGCGGGATCCCGAGCGTCACTTCCGGGCCGCCGAAACCGCCCTGCGCCGCGCCCTGCGTCTCGACCCCGACCCCGCTTACGACCGGGCGCTTGCGGACCTGCTCGCGCACCGCGAGCGCGCTCGGCTCCTGCGGGCCCAGCAGCAGGCCGCAGAGCACAACTTCCGTCTGGGGCCCGCCGCGCCGCCGATGCCTCTGCCGCCGCCGGGCTACGGACAGCAGCCTTGAACGTTCAGAGGCGCGCGTAGGGGAGCGCGACCACGTCTTGGACGCGCTCGGTTCCCAGGAGCAGCATCACGAGACGGTCGAACCCCAGAGCGTTTCCGCCCGAAGGGGGGATGCCCTCTTCCAGGCTCGCGACGAAGCGCTCGTCGATGGGGTAGACCGGCTTGCCCATCGCCTCCCGGGCGCGCTGGTCGCGCTCCAGGCGAAGGCGCTGCTCGTCCGGATCGACGAGCTCGCCGAAGCCGTTGCACAGCTCGACGCCCGCGACGTAGGCCTCGAAGCGCTCGCACACGCTCGGGTCCTCGGGGCTCGAGCGCGCCAAGGAGGCCATCGTTATGGGCCAGTGGGTGAGGAACACCGGACGCTCGCGGCCCAGTCGCGGTTCGATGGCCTCGACGAGGAGGCGAAAGAAGCGTTCCTCGTCGGGCAGCACGGCGTCCATCTCGACACCCGCGTAGCGCCGAAAGGCGTCGCGGACCGTGAGACGCTCCCAGGGTGGCGCCACGTCGACCGAAGCGCCATGCGCTGGAGCGATCGTCGTCCCTCCAAGGGTGGCGCGCGCCACGTGCGCCACGAGCGTTTCGGTGTCGCGCATGACGTCGTCGACGCCGGCGAAGGCCCGGTACCACTCGACCATCGTGAACTCGGGCTCGTGCAGGGGCCCCCGTTCGCCGCGCCGAAAGCAGCGGGCGGTTTGGTAGATGCGCTCGGCGCCTCCTGCCAGAAGGCGCTTCATCTGGTACTCGGGGCTGGTGATGAGCCAGCGGGCGTCGGCGCCCTCGAGGCCCTCGACCCGGTAGGCGTCGAGGTGCGGGTCGAGCCCCGGGCTCGGCACCATGGTCGGCGTCTCGACTTCGAGGAAGCCCTCGTCGTCGAAGAACGCGCGCACCGCCGCGAGCATCCGGGCGCGGGCTCTCAGCCGCTGCAAGCGCCCCGACTCCCGTAGGCTGCGCCACTCGCCGTCGGGGGCGGGGAAGGGGCGCCGGGGGAGGCCGAGGAGACCGAGGGTCCCCTGCAGGTGCGTTCCGAGCCACCGGCCGCGGGCTTCGACCCACGCGCCGGGCTCGAGATCGGGACGTGGGGGATCGAGCTCGACCCAGAGGGTGCCTGTTTCGTCACAGATCGCGGCGCGCTCCCCGGCGATCTGGAGCACTCGGCCAGCGACCCAAGCCGGGTTCCCGGCTCCTCCGGCGAGCACCGCCGCAACGCTGGATCGCTTGGCGGACACGCGCGGTGGGTCAGCCCTTGACGCGCTCGACGTACTGTCCCGTCCGCGTGTCGATCTTCAGCTTGTCACCGACGTTGACGAAGAGCGGGACGTTGACGACGAGACCCGTCGAGAGCGTGGCGGGCTTGGTCGTGTTGCCCGACGTGTCTCCCTTGAAGCCAGGGTCGGTCTGGGTCACCTCGAGCACGACGAAGGTAGGCGGCGTCACACCGATGGGGCGACCCTCGAAGAGCATTACGTCCACCTCCATGTTGTCGAGGAGGTAGTGGACGTTGTCGCCGAGCTGCTCGGCGCTGATGCGGAGCTGATCGTAGCTCTGCGTGTCCATGAACACGTAGCTGTCGCCCTCGGCGTAGAGGTATTGCATCGTCCGCTCTTCGGTGTCGGCCTTCTCCAGCTTTTCGCCGCTCTTGTAGGTCCGATCGATCACGGCGCCGGTGATCATGTTCTTGAGCTTGGTGCGAAAGAAGGCTTGGCCCTTGCCTGGCTTCACGAATTGGCTCTCGACCACCTGGTACGGCTGCTTGTCGATGAGCATCTTGAAGCCCTTCTTGAGGTCGCTGGTGTCGGCCATCGGTCGTGTCTCCGTCTCTTCTTTCGGTGCCTCGGGGGAATTCAGTCGGTGTCGCCGATGACCCGGCGCGCCACGACGACATCGCTCGGGCTGACGGTCGTCGCGTCCGGTTCGGCGGTGATCTGGAGCGTGAAGTGGCGGTGGGGGGTCGTGGCCATCATGCGGCCCGTGCGCTCGGACGGATCGTAGTCGAGGATCCCGGCCTTCTCCGCTGTCCGCCCGGGAGGGACGAACCAGACCGCGTAGACGCTGAGGTTTGGCCCCAGGCGCTCGACCGGGGGCAGGTGGTCGATGGCGACGGTCACCATCGTGTTGCCGCCCTCGATGGGTTCGACCTGCACCGTGCCGTCGCTTCCGGCGGCTCGGGCGGTGCCGACGATGGCGTATTCGGTCGGCCCGCCGCAGGCCGCGACGGGCGAAAAGAGCAGGAACATCAAGGCCAAGCGCCGCATTGCGGAACGCTTGTAGAGGGCGCTGTGGGCCCGGTCAAGCGGCCTCAGTTCGAGGTGCCCGCGCTGCTCCGTCCACGGATTGCCCGCCGCGTCAGCTCGCGCAGATGCGGGCGCGCGTCTCGCGCCAGGGCCGAGCGGGGCCAGCGTCGGATGAGCGTGCGCAGCGCCTCTCGGGCCGTGTCGATGTCGTCGAGCTCTTCGGCGCAGCGGGCCAGCAGCCACGTCGCGTCGTCCTGGAGCTCTCGGTCCGTTTGTTGTTCGACGACCTGGCGGGCATAGACGATCGCCTCGCTCTGGCGGCCGAGCTGGCGGAGGGCTCGCGCAAGCTGGAACTTCACCGCAGGGATGTGCGCGGCCTCGTCTCGAAGCCGCACGGACTCCTGGAACTTCTCGGCGGCCTCGGCGTAGCGGCCCGTTCGCATCAGCTCCAGCCCGCTCTGGTAGGCCGCGATCGAGAGGTCCAGGCGGAAGCGGTCGTAGGTGTCGCGGAAGAAGGCCGCCTCCGCGGGCGAGAGGTTCTCCTGCGCGATCTGCGGGTACTGTTCGACGACCTCGGCGCGCCGCTGCTCGCGGATGAGCTCGTAGAACTCGCCGGCCCGGTTCTCGGCCCGCGCACGTTCTTCGGCGCGCCGGGTCTCCTCGGTGAGCTCGCCCTCCAGCTCCGCTACCTGTTCGCGCAGACGGGTCATCGCCGACTCGATCTCGCGGATGCGGGCGTCCGAGGCGAGCTTGAGGCCGACGAAAGACAGCGCCGCCACCGTCACGAGGAAGACCGCGCCGTTCCAGTTGAAGCGTCGCTCGTAGCCAGCCTGACGCTTGGCGATGGACTTGATGTCGGCGCCCAGGGAGTTGACCAGGTTGTTCGTCTTGATGATCAGCCCACGAGACTCGATGATCTCTTTCTTGATCTCGCGGATCTCCTCGTCGGCGTCGCGCATGCGAAGCGGTCCGTTAGCCCGCCGGCCCGTTCGGGGCAAGGGGGCGGACCCGGACGCCGCCGCCCCGGGCGCTCCGCTGCGAAAAAAGAGACCCCTCGGTCACGGGGGCCCGGGCGCCGGCTACTTGACGGCGAGGCCCTTGGGCCGCTTTGCTTGTTCTCGGGGGAGGAAGAGTCAGGGAAACGGATGGGTCGACCAAGAGTGGCGTTCGTGGGCACCGGCGGTGCGACGAAAGGCATCGCGCACCTGGGGGTGCTCAAGGCGATGGAGGAGCTGGGGCTTCAGACCGACGTCTTCGTGGGCGCCTCCGCCGGAGCCATCGCCGGCGCCTTCTACGCCATGGGCGTTGGCGCCGACGAGATGGTCGGCTGGTTCCGGCCGTTCTGGAAGCGGCACCGAGCCGGAGATCCACTCAAGGGGCGCTACCTCCTGGGGGCGCCGACCCTGGCTCAGATCCGCGATCCGGGCTGGCTCTCCTCGGGGCTGCTGAGCATCGACCGCTTCGAGCGGTTCCTGGCGCGCCGTCTGCCGCACAACGATTTCCGGCAGCTCGACCGCCCCTTGTACGTGACGGCGACGGACGTCGACGGGCGGGGGCGTGCGGTCTTCGGTCGTGGCCACATCGAGGACGTGCCCATCTCGCAGGCGCTGGCGGCCTCGAGCTGCGTGCCGCTGCTGTTCCGACCCTACAAGATCGGGGACCGGTACTACTGCGACGGGGAGCTCGTGCGAACCCTCAGCCTCGACCTGGCGGTCAGCGCCGGGGCCGACGTCGTGGTGGTCTCGAACGTGTACCGCCCGCACCTCACGAAGGCGGGCCAAGTGTCGGTGGCGCGGCGCGGCGCGCTGGCCATGGGGCGGCAGACGCTCAACGTCGTGTTGGCCGAGAAGGAGAAGCGAGGCATCGAGCTCCTCCGGCAGCTCTACCCGAACGTCACGATTCTCAACGTCTCGCCCGATTTGGGCGAGTTCTCGTTCACCTCTCGCCGCCACGCCCGCCGACTCTTGCTCCGGGGGTATCGGGAGAGCCTACGAGTGTTGGCCGCGGCGAAGCGTCGCGGCGTCTTCGACGACGCCACGGTCGTTCGCCCTGTCGAGGCCTGAGCGTTCGACCTTTGGCTGCCCCGCCGGAGCCATCTCCGTTCGCCGGTGGTCGGAGGAAGCGGACCGCTTAGAGCACATCTCAACAGAGCACATCTCAACAGCGTCGTCGATCGATCCGTAGACTGGGCGGGATCGGTGGCGCATCCGCGAGCCGAAGGAGCATTCTCGAGGTGAGAGGATGGCGGCAGAGTGCGAAGGCCGCGGAACGGCGACGAGGGGTTTTGAGATGTGCTTTAGTTCGTCGGTGGTAGGAGGAAGCGTCGGCGAGCGCGGGGATCGTGGAGCCTTTCGAGAGGGTAGGCTTCGCCAAGGGCTCTGCCGTCGAAGAGCTCGGGGCACCGTGCCCGGAAGTCGTCGAAGGTCTCCCCCGTCCGCCGACGCTCCTCGATCAACGCTACGTAGGCCCAGGTGATCGTTGCGTGGAACTTTTCCGGGCGACCGGCGCGCTCGGCGAGACGCCGAAGGCCGCGGCATGTTCGAAGCAGGGCTTCCTCCGGCGAGAGGCGTTGCAAGAGCGTCCAGGCCACGCGCACGTGCATGACGTGATCGAAGCTGCCGACATCGAGGGTGCCCTCGGCGAAGGCCTGCATCAGCGTGTCGTCGTTCATCGCGCCTCCTCGATGCGGTGGCTGTCGCTCGCGTCCAGATCGAGGCCGTAGACCTCCTTGAGTTGGGCGACGACCTTCAGCGTCTTTTTCGAGAAGGGCGCTTTCCCTTCGAAGGCGTGCAGGACGATCCCCTCGAGGAGATCCCCCAGGGACAGGTCGTGGTACTCGGCGAGGCCCTTGAGCACCTTCACGACGCGCTTTTCCATCCGGACGCCCGTCTGGACCCGCTCGATCCTCCTGCTCATGATGGTAACATTGTACCAAGGTAACACGGGCCGCAAGCGCCAAGAACGACGAAAGCCCACCGCTTGGAGGGCTTTCGTGCTCGCGCTGCGGTTCCGCCGTTTCGTCGGCCCCCGACCGATGGGCCGTGGTCGCGACGAAGGGGCCGATGCTAGTTCAGCATCGCGGCGATGGTCGTGCCCATGTCGCTAGGCGTCGGTGCGATCTTCACGCCGGCTGCCTGCAGTGCTTCGATCTTCGCCGCCGCTGTGCCTTTGCCGCCGCTGATGATGGCGCCGGCATGGCCCATCCGTTTGCCTGGCGGCGCGGTCACGCCGGCGATGAAGCCGGCGACCGGCTTGGTGAAGTTCTCCTTGATCCAGGCCGCGGCTTCTTCCTCCGCGCTGCCTCCGATCTCACCGATGAGGATGACGCCTTCGGTGCCTTCGTCCTCTTGGAACCTCTCGAGCACCTCGATGAAGCCCGTCCCGTTGATGGGGTCGCCGCCGATGCCGATGGCCGTGGACTGCCCCAAGCCGATCGCCGTCACCTGATCGACCGCTTCGTAGGTGAGCGTGCCCGATTTGGAGACGACGCCCACCTTCCCCGGCCGATGAATGTGGCCCGGCATGATGCCGATCTTGCATTCGCCCGGCGTGATCACCCCAGGGCAGTTGGGGCCGACGACGCGCGTCGCCGACTGGCTGTCGAGGACGCGCCGCACCTTCAGCATGTCCATGACCGGAATGCCTTCGGTGATGACCACCACCAGAGCGATCTCCGCGTCGACGGCCTCGAGGATGGCGTCGGCGGCGAAGGGCGGCGGCACGAAGATGAGGCTGCAGTCGGCGCCCGTCTTCTCCTTGGCTTCGCGCACCGTGTCGTAGACCGGCGCGCTGCCCTTGCCGCTTGGGTTCTGCCAGGTCTGCCCGCCGCGGCCGGGGGTGACGCCGGCCACGATCTGCGTGCCGTAGTCCTGGCATTGGCCGGCGTGGAAGGTCCCGGCCGAGCCGGTGATGCCTTGAACGATGACCTTGGTGTCCTTGTTGACGAGAATCGACATGGTTCAGGCCTTCCCCGCGAGCTCGACGATGAGCTTCGCACCTTCGGCCATGGTGTCGGCCGGTGTGATGTTGAGGCCGCTCTCGGCCAGGATCTTCTTTCCCTCGTCGACGTTGGTGCCTGCCAAGCGCACCACCAGCGGCACCTTCAGCCCGAGCTCACGGGTGGCGGCCACGACGCCCTTGGCGATGATGTCGCAGCGCATGATGCCGCCGAAGATGTTGACGAAGATCCCCTTCACTTTGTCCGAGCGCAGGATGATCTTGAACGCGGTCGTCACCGCCTCCTGAGTGGCGCCGCCGCCGACATCGAGGAAGTTGGCGGGCTCGCCGCCGAAGTGCTTGATCGTGTCCATGGTGCTCATGGCCAAGCCGGCGCCGTTGACGAGGCAGCCGATGTTGCCGTCGAGCTGGATGTAGCTGAGGCCGGCGGCCTTGGCCTCGGCCTCCGTCGGCGGGATCTCGTTGGGGTCTTCGAGGTCCGCCCATTCGGGGTGACGGAAGCTGCCGTTCGAGTCGAAGTTGATCTTCGCGTCGAGGGCGACCACCTCGTCGCTCTTCGTGATGACCATCGGGTTGATCTCGGCGATGGCGCAGTCTTCCTGCACGAAGAGCTTCGCCAGGGCGCCGACCAGTTTGCCGAAGCCCTTTTGTTGCGCCTTGTTCATGCCGAGGCCGTAGGCGAGCTGCCGGATCTGAAAAGGCTGGAGCCCCACGGCGGGGTCGACCCAGACCTTGTGGATCTTTTCGGGGTGCTCTTCGGCGACCTCCTCGATCTCCACGCCGCCTTCCGTCGAGGCCATGATCACCACGCGCCTGCGCTGGCGATCCACGGTGAGCGCCAGGTAGAGCTCATTGGCGATGTCGAGGCCTTGCTCCACGTAGAGGCGCTTGACCTCCTTGCCTTCGGGGCCGGTCTGCTTGGTGACGAGCACCTTGCCGAAGAGCTCACGACCGGCGGCGGCCGCCGCCTCCGCGCCCTTCACGACCTTGACGCCCCCCGCCTTGCCCCGTCCGCCCGCGTGGATCTGGGCCTTGACGACGACGACTTCGTTGCCCGTCTCGGCGATGAGTTTCTCGGCCGCTGGGCCCACCTCGTCCGGTGAGAAGCACGGGATACCCTTCGGGGTCGGGATCCCGTAGCGGCGGAAGATCTCCTTCGCCTGATACTCGTGGATGTTCATCGCGATGGATTTCCTTGGAATGTCGGTGCGTTGAGACCCCTGGTGGTGGCCGCCGAGGTCCGAAAGAAGCCGCCTTATACCACAGCCAGAGAATGCATCGGCGGCTGGGCTCGTCGGACCTGCCGCTCCGGCGCGACGCGTCTGGGCCCGTTCGAGGGGGTTGCCTGGCCAGCCGAAGCCTTCACCATGCAGCCACCGTTTTTGGAGGTGTTCATGTCCCGATTCGTCGCTTCTCTCGCTCTGCTCCTCAGCCTCGCGGCCGCTCCCGTCGCGCACGCCCGGCGGTGCGGTGGGGTCTCCATGGACGACAACGTCACCGTGGGGGACGCCACCCTCGTGTTGAATGGCATGGGGATCCGCGAGGCTACGGTGTTCAACGTCGACGTCTACGTCGCGGGGCTCTACTTGCCGGAGCCGACCAACTCGCCGCGCACGATCCTCGACGGGGACACCCCGAAGAGGCTCGTGATGCACTTCGTGCGAGACGTCGACCGCTCGGACATGGACGAGGCCATCCGCGAAGGCTTCGGGGACGTGGCCGAGCGCCACGCCGCCGCCATCACGCGCTTCGCCAACATGTTCCCCGAAGAGATCCGCAGCGGGACGATCCTCACCTTCGACTACGTCCCGGGCCGTGGCCTCTCGGTGCGGGTGGGCAACCGCAACAAGGGCACGATCCGCGGCGCCGGCTTCGCCCGGGCATTCTTCCGCATCTTCGTCGGCCCCAACCCGCCCAACCGTGGGCTCAAGCGGGGGTTGCTCGGCGGCACCTGCGGTTGAGCCCTCGCCGGCGCGGCCTCGCTCGTGGCATCGTTGCGCCGCCATGGCGTACACGAGAGACGAGCTGCGATGGAACGGCTGGGGCCTTCGGCGCGACACCTTCGACCTGAAGGGGCGCGACGCCGAGGTCTGGGATTTCATCCGCCGCAGCGTCGGCCTCGCCACGCTTCCGGAGACGAGGCCGCGGCCTCTCGCCGCCTGCGAGTTGCCGCCCTCGCGCATCGACTCGGCGGTCCGCGCAGCGCTGGAGAAGGCGCTGGCTCCCGGTCGCGTGACCACCGGCGACCGCGAACGGGCCGCCCACGCCCTCGGGCGGAGCTACCCCGACCTGATCCGCCTGCGGGCGGGGGACCTCTCGAGCGCGCCTGACGCGGTCGTCTACCCGGGCTCCCACGACGAGGTGCAGCGCGTCCTCGAAGTCTGCCAGCGCGCTTCCGTGGCGGTCGTCCCCTTCGGCGGCGGGTCGAGCGTCGTGGGCGGCGTCGAGGCGAAGCGAGGCGAGGCCCACCGCGCCGTGGTCACCCTCGACACGACGAAGCTTCGCCGCATGCTCGACCTCGACCCCGTCTCGCGCACGGCGACCTTCGAGGCGGGGGTATGGGGTCCGGACTTGGAGGACGCGCTGCAGCGTCGAGGGTTCACCCTTGGGCACTACCCGCAGTCCTTCGAGTTCTCGACGCTCGGGGGCTGGATCGCGGCCCGCGGTGCCGGCCAGCAGTCCAACCGCTACGGCACCGCCAACAAGTGGCTCGTCGCCGCGCGGCTCGCGACCCCCGCCGGCGAGTGGCGCACCCTGGCTGTGCCACAGTCTGCGGCAGGGCCCGACCTCAAGGAGCTGATCTGCGGCAGTGAGGGAGTGCTCGGCGTCATCACCGAGGCGACGGTGAGGCTCCACGAGCTGCCCCAGGCGCGCGACTATCGGGCGTACCTCTTCCGTAGCTTCGAGGCCGGCGCCTTGGCGATCCGAACGATCGTCCAGGCGGAGCTTCCCGTCGCGATGCTCCGCCTCAGCGACGCCGACGAGACGTACTTCTTCGGTACCTTCAAGAGGCTCCTCCATCCGGCAGGGGCGGTCACGGCGGCGGCCGAGCGGGCGCTCTCGACGGCGGGCTTCGGTGACGGGCGCTGCGTGCTGATGGTCGGCATCGAAGGCGACGAGGCGACGGTGCGCACCACCCGGCCACGGGTCCTCCGACGGATCCTCCGGGCCGGGGGCCTCCCGGTGGGCGCGGGGCCTGGGCGCGCGTGGCTCGACCAACGCTTTCGCATGCCCTACCTGCGCGATCCGATGCTCGACCGCGGGGTGGGCGTCGACACCCTCGAGACCTCCACCGAGTGGTCGAAGGTGCTGCGCCTCTACCGGGCCGTGCGCGGCGCTCTCCGTGCGGAGCTCGGCCCGAACGCGGCGGTCCTGGCGCACATCAGCCACAGCTATCCGGACGGGGCGAGCCTCTACTTCACGTTCTTCTTCGCCCGCGACCCAGCCGATGAGCTCGGCCAGTGGGTGCGGATCAAGCGCGCGGCGTCCCAGGCCATCGCGGAGCACGGCGGGACGATCAGTCACCATCATGGGGTGGGTCGGGATCATGCCGAGTGGTTCCGCAGGGAGAAGGGGCCCGCCGGCGTCGGGGTGCTGGCAGCGGCCAAGGCGGAGCTGGATCCGGGCGGGATCCTGAATCCGGGCAAGCTCCTCTGAGCTTCGGTCGTCGTTGCTTCCGAGGGCGTCCTGGCCGTAGGATCGTGGCCATGCGTCCTGCCCTCCTCGCGGCGCTCGCTCTGGGGGCTGTGCTCACCTCTGGCGGAGGGGCGCTTGCCCAGGACCGGGCCGATGCCAGGCGGTTGTTCGAGCTGGGCGTCGCCGCGTTGGACGACGGCCGCTTCGCGGAAGCTGCGGAGTTGCTCGGGCAGTCGCTCGCGATCCGCGATTCTCCGTCCGCGCGCTTCAACCGCGCCCTCGCGCTTCGCGGGGCTGGACGCTACCGGGAGGCGATCGCCGAGTGCGAACACACCCTCGCGGTCGCCGATCCCCGGCGCCACCGCCGGCTGCGAGCGCAGGCGGAGCAGATGAAGGAAGAGCTCGAGGCCCAGCTGGCTCACGTCGAGCTCGTCGTCGTGGGTGAACCCGATCGCGTCGAGGTGGATGGGGAGCTCCTCACGCCGTCCGACGGCCCTCACCGCTTGCTGCGCGACCCGGGCCCCTTCTCGGTGCTCGTGCGGCGTCAGGGCTACGCGCCGGTGCAGCTCCGGGAAGAGCTGGCGGCGGGCGAGCGCCGTACCTTCGAGCTCGACGCGAGCGCGCGGCCGCTTCCAGCCCGGGTGGTGCTTCGAGCCGATCCCCCCGAGGCGCTCATTCGTTTCGACGGCGAGGAGCTCGGGCTCGGGCGTGCGGCGATCGAGGTGCCCTACGAGGCGGGTCGGCGGCACCGAATCGAGGTGACGGCCGAGGGCTTCGAGGGGCAGCGCCGGGAAGTCTCCTTCGGGCCGGGTGAGGAGGCGCGCCTCGAGTTCGCCTTGAGCGCCGTCGGCGCGACGCCGATTCAGCGCAAGTGGTGGTTCTGGACGCTCCTGCTCGTCGGCGCCGGTGCCGTTGCGACGGGGGTCGGGCTCGCGATGCGCCCGGACACCTCCATCGAGGAGGGGGACCTCGGCTTCGCGGTCGAGGTCTTGAGGGTGGGACGGTGAGCCTGCGGTTCGGCGCGAGGAGTCGCGCGCCCGGCGTCGTGGTGGGCGTTGCGGTCGGCCTCGCGCTCGTCTTGCTCACGAGCTCTTGCCGGGAGCCCCCGACGCAGGTCCTCGTGCGCCTCGCCACGGACATCCCCGACCTCGACAACCTCGTGATCCTCGTCGAGGATCAAGACGGAGAGGTCGTGCGGGAGACGACGCTGCCGCCGGACCGGCTGCGAGCGATCCCCGCCGACGGACGCTTCCACGACCTCGGGTCCTTCGGTGTGCTGCCCCGACGGGGGGACGCGACGCGGCGATTCCTCGTGCGCGCGGAGGTCAGCGTTCGGCGCGAGGGGCTCGTGCGTTTCGAGACGCGAGCGCGCACGGGCTTCGTCGCGCGCCGCACGATCCGCCTCGACCTCTACGTTGCGTCTCGCTGCATCGAGCTGGCCGCCATGTGCGAGGAAGAGGGCCTCACCTGCGGCATCGACGGCTGCGTGCCCGAGGACGTCCCACCGGAGCTGCTCCCACCCATTGACGACCCGGCGGACCCGATCGATCCGCTCGATCCGCGCACTCCTCGGGACGGAGGCCTCGACGGATCGACGGTGGACGCGGCCCGAGACGGCGGAACATCGAGGCCCGACGCGGGGGCGGACGGCTCCATCGACGCACCGGCGGACGGTTCCACCGACGCGGCCCGGGACGCGTCAGCGGACGCAGGCCCGACGGATGCAGACCCGAGCGATGCATCCGTCCCCGACACTTTCGTGGGTTTTGACTCGGGCCCGGCGAGGATGCCGCGGGATCCGCCGCTCGTCCGCTTCCCGTGGAGCGGTTACCGGAGCGAAGCGCGGACCCCGACCTTTGCCTGGCAGTCGATCCCGGGCGCGACCGACTACTTCGTGCTGCTCCGCCAGGGCACCGAGCGGGCCTTCGTCAGCCGGCAGGAGTCCCACGCGCACGTGGATGGGTCGGCGTTCCAGGTTCATACGGTGGGGCTCGGCGATCTGGCGCCGGGCCTCTGGAGCTTCGAGGTCGTCAGCTGCGAAGGCCCGAGCTTTCCCCTCGACTGCGGCTCTCCGCTGGGCCCGGCGCGCTATCTCTGGGTCGGGAGCACCGCCTGCGACTTCGATGGGGACGGGGACGCCGAGCCGCTGGTAGCTCACGCCGGCGGTCGCGTGGACGTGTGGGAGGCGGGCCCCTCGGCCTCTCCGCGCAACCTCAGCGCTCACTCGAATCCCACGCCCACGGCCGTGGTCTGCGCCGACATCGACGGCGACGGGGACGCCGAGCTCCTGGCGGCCTCCTCTCAGAGCGCCGCGGTGGCGCTCTTCGACTGGAGCGGCGGGCAGCTTCGCCCGCGGCCGTCCCCTTTCGACGCCTCGGCGCAGGTCATGGTCGCCGCGGACTTCGACTTCGACCCGAGCGATTCCTCCTTTGTCACCCGCGAGGACGTGGTGCTCGCCGACGCGGCCAGCGGTCGCGTGCGGGTCTCCTTCGACGGCGGGGCTCTCGTGGACGTGCCCCGCGACCCGCGTCTGGGGAGCCGCGCGCCGGACGAGGGGCGCTTCGGGCGTTGGGGCCGCGATTTGGCCGTGGCCGACGTGGACGCCGACGGGTGGCCGGACCTGCTCATCGCCGACACGAACCATCCGGACGAAGACCTCGTGGTGCCTGGCCGTGGAGCCGTCCAGATCGCATATGGGGACGCCGCGGCACCCTTCGCGCGGACCGACGTGATCTTCGCCCCGGAGGAGGGGGAGCTCTTCGGTTCGAGGCTCGCAGGGCTCGGTGTCGACGATCAGGGGCGGGGCACCTTCGTCGTGGGCGCGCCGGCGCACGGTCCGGGCGACGACGGCGCGGTGTACACCTATCGCTCGGGCCGCTTCGATCGAATCGAGGCGCCGCCACCCGGCAGCGCCGGCTGCTGTTTCCCTTCCGCGCTCGCGTCGATGGGCCCCCCGGCCTTCGGCGCTCAGCGCTACGTCGCGGGGTTCGGCCACAACGATGGGACGGGGACGAGGCGCGGCGGCGTCTTCCTGTGCATGGGCGCGGGGGGATGCGCGCCGCTCGGGACCGTCCCCCAGCAGAACGGGTCGTTTTTTGGTTTCGAGGTCGTCGGCGAGCTCGGGGGGCGGGGGGTCGGCGCGCTCGCACGCTCCGCAATCGATGGACTCTATTTCTTCTCCGGCGGGAGCTGGACGCGGACGAGGGGCGGTGCGACCGTTGGCAGCGACAGCCGCCTGCCCTGAGCGCTCCGTTGCGGTCGACGGGGCCCCGCCTTTACTCTAGGGATCCGTGTCTCTGAAGGTGACCGTGGCCGACGAGTGGGGCGCCGCCCCACCAGGGGCCGCCGATGCGGCCGCAGGCGAGCACCTCGAAGGTCAGCTCCTCGGCGACCGCTACGTGCTCGGCCGCTGCATCGGCCAGGGTGGCATGGGCGAGGTCTATGAGGCGATGGACCGCGAGACGGGGCGGCGCGTGGCCGTCAAGTGCCTGCGCGAGAGTCGCCGCGAGGACGAGCAGGTGAGCCAGCGCATGCTCCGAGAGGCTCGGGCCGTCGCGGGCATCGGCCATCGCAACATCGTGGAGCTCCTGGACGTCGGCAAGGACGACCATGGCAAGTGGTTCGTCGTCTTCGAGTTGCTCGAGGGGCGCGACCTCGACGAGGCCCTCGGCGCCGGACGCCTCACCCTCGGCGACGTCTGGCGCGTCGGGATCGAGACCCTGGACGCCCTCGACGCGGCGCACCGGGCGGGGATCGTGCACCGCGACTTGAAGCCCGCCAACCTTTTCCTGCACGAGCCGCCGGGGAGCGGAGGCTGGACCGTCAAGCTGCTCGACTTCGGGATCGCCAAGCAGCAGAACCTGGCTACCGAGGAGACGAAGCTCACCACGACGGGCATGGTCGTCGGGACACCGCAGTACATGAGCCCCGAACAGGCCCGTGGGAAGGCCCTCGACGGGCGGTCGGACATTTGGTCCGTCGGCTGTGTGCTCTTTCGGATGATCACCGGAACGGTCCCCTTCGACGAGGACAACTTCGCGGATCTGATGGCCCGGGTGCTCACCGAGGACCCGCCTCGTGTCGAGGAGCTCTACCCGGACCTGCCGCCTTGCTTGTCGCGGGCCGTGGACGGGGCGTTGCACCGCCGGCCGGAGCGTCGCTGGCCCAGCGCCGGCGCGATGCGGGACGCGCTCCTCGACGGGATGAGCCTCGACGCGGTCCGGCGCGGGGAGCGGCCGCCCTGGGCCAGCCGCGGGCTGCCGCCGCCCCTCGGTCGCGGGGCGCTCTCCACCGAGCGGCTGCCTTCGTCGCGGCCACCGCCGGCGTCCGCCGTGGAGTCCAGCCGAGGTCGCTGGTCGCGGGTCGTGGTCGGGGCGCTCGTGTCGCTCGCTTCGGCGCTCGGCGGGTACGCGGCGGTGGTGGGGCTGAGAGGCCAGCCGCCTCCCGAGCGCGCAGCGCCGCCGGCTTCCCCCTCGCTCGGGGGAAAGGCCGCCACGCTCGCCGATTCGCCGGCGCTGCCGCCGGCTCTCGACGCTCCCCCGAGGGACCTCTCGGACAGGCCCTCCGAGGCGGCTGAGGAGAGCGCGTCGCCCGATGGCGCCTCGTCGCCTTCGGGACGAAGCTCGGCGACGGAGGGGCGGCGCGCTTCGAGGGCTGGGGGGCGGCGCACGTCCGCCGGTGTCAGGGCGCGTCGGTCGCCCCGTCCGCGGTCTGCTGGGACCGAGAGCGCTCAGCCCGCACCGATGGCGGAGCCGCGTCGCGCGCGGACGATGCGTTTCGAGGTCGCCCGCGACTACGAGTGACTCGTCGAGCGGCCAGGTTCTGCCGCAGCGAGCTCCAGACCGTGCCTCAGCGGTGCGGGACGCGCGCTCACCGAGGGTTCGAGCTCGGGCGCAAGGCATGGCCGCGTTCGTGATACAAGCGGCCCATGGCCATCGACGATCAGGTCCCGACGGGCTCGGGGTTCGACGCGACCAGCACCGGTGAGCAGGTTACCGAGGGGCTCGACCTGAGCGGCAAGACGGCGGTCGTGACCGGTGGGTACAGCGGCATCGGGCTCGAGACGACCCGGCTGCTCGCTGCGAGAGGCGCGCGCGTTCTCGTCCCGGTGCGGTCAGAGGCCAAGGCGCGGCAGGCGCTCGCGTCCCTGGAAGGCGTGGAGACGGTGCCCCTCGACCTGGCGGATCGGAGCACCGTGCGGAGCTTCGCGGATGCCCTGCTGGAACGCTTCGACCGCCTCGATCTGCTGATCGCCAACGCCGGGGTCATGGCTTGCCCGCTCTCGCGCGTGGGGCCCGGATGGGAGCTTCAGTTTGCGGTCAATCACCTGGGGCACTTCGCGCTCGCGCAGGCGCTCATGCCGCTGCTGATGCGCACGGAGGGGGCGCGCGTGGTCGTCGTGTCCTCCGCCGCGCACAAGCTCAGCGACATCCGCTGGGACGATCTGCACTTCGCCGGCGAGTACGACAAATGGAAGGCCTACGGCCAGTCGAAGACAGCCAACGCTCTGTTCGCGAACGCTCTGTCGCGGCGCTTGCGGCCCTCGGGAGGGCTGGCGTTCTCCCTCCACCCGGGGGCGATCTTCACGCCCCTGCAGCGCCACCTGCCCCTCGACGAGCAGGTGGCCCTTGGTTGGCGCGATCCTTCCGGTGCGATCACCGCGAGCGCCAAGAAGCGCTTCAAGACGGTTGCGCAAGGTTGCGCGACCACGCTCTGGGCGGCGACCTCGTCCGAGCTCGTCGGCAAGCCTGGGGTCTACTGCGAGGACTGCGACATCGCGCGGCCGGCCGATCCCGGCTCTCGCGGGTGGGGCGGAGTCCAGGCGTACGCCTGCGACGACGAAGCGGCCGAGCGCCTCTGGGCCCTGAGTGAGGCCCTGCTCGCGGAGGCCTGAGCCGCGGCCTTGCGCGCCCGAACGACCGGTCCAACGCTTGGGGGCGATGCTCCGCTCGCTCTGGATCAAGGTGCCGACCCTGGGGCTCGCTTCGGCGGCCTTCTGGGCACTGGAGGGGGGGGTCGCTGTCGCGGTGGCCGCCGCGGTGCTGCTGGCGGGCCTGGGGGCGCTGATGTTCGTCGCGGTGCATCCCAACACGAGGCTCTGGGCGCCGACCCGCTTCCGAGCTCCTCGGCCGACGGACGCCGTGGCGCTCACCTTCGATGACGGCCCCGACCCGGCGAGCACGCTGCAGGTCGCCGAGATCCTCGCCGAGCGTCGCGTCCCCGCAGCGTTCTTCGTGGTCGGTGAGCGGGTGCGGCGGCACCCGGAGATCGCTCGGGCGCTCCACGACGCCGGGCACCTGCTGTGCAACCACTCCGATTCCCACGGGCACACCTTCCACTTCTCGCTGTGGTCTCGCTTCCGGCGCGAGCTCAAGGCCTGCAACGCGGCGATCGCCACCGTGGTGGGCCAGGAGCCCACGCTCTTTCGGGCTCCCCAGGGCATCCGAAACCCGGCCCTTGGCGATGTCCTGCGTGAGCTCGCCATGACGGCGGTGGGCTGGCAGGCCCGCGGGCTCGACTCGCGGTGCGACGATCCCGAGGCCATCGCGCGGCGCGTCCTCGAGGGCGCCCGGCCTGGAGGCGTGCTCATGCTCCACGACGGCACCGGCCTGGGAGGACTCGCCGACCGGAGCGCGACCCTCGCGGCGCTTCCCGGCATTGTCGACGGGCTCCGGGCGCGGGGGCTGCGGCTCGTTCGCCTCGACGAGTTGCTCGAGGTCGAGCCCTATCGGCCGGCGCGGGGATGAAGGGCGTGCGCGACGACGGGGCGACGAGAAAGGAAGTGCGCGTCGTGTCCGTGTCGAGCCTCGACGTCCGCGCGCACGCGGCGCTCCAGCAGCGAGTGTTCGGCGCGCTCCTCGAGGAGAACGGTATCCCTCTGGCGCGCCTGGGCCCTGAGGTGTTCGCCTGGAAGCTCCGGCCGCCGGCGGGCGAGGCGCGGGTGGCGTTGGTGGAGCGTGATGGGGCGATCCTATCGACCTGCACGGCTCTGCCGATCGCCCTCGGGTCGCGGGAGCGCGCCTGGCACCTCTGCGACGCGGCGACGGCACCCGAGGCGCGGGGCCAGGGGCTCTTCGGGCGCGTGCTCAGCACCCTGTGCGCGGCGCTCCCGCCCGAGGACTGGCTCTTTGCCTTCCCCAACGAGCAGTCGCGCCCCGCGTTCGCCCGGCGAGGGTTCACTCGGCGGATGAAGGTGCCGCTGCGGTTCCGGCCGGCCCGCGGGTCCGCCGAGCGGAGCGCTCGCGTCACGCCGATCGAGGCGTTCGGTGCCGTTCACGACGCCTTGGCCGAGCGGATCGCCGCGGGCCTGGGGCGGACCGCGGCGCGCACTCCGGCGTATCTTCGCTGGCGTTACGACGCGCACCCCTACTTCGACTACCAGCGCTTCGAGCTGCGTCGCGATGGGGTCGTCGACGGTCTGCTGGTGCTCAACCGGATGAAGGCGCGTGGCCGGGTGTCGCTTTGGTTGATGGAGCTCTTGGCGGTCGACGGTGCGGCGGAGCGAGAGCTGGCGCGCGCGGCGGTGGCGTTCGCCAAGGCGCAGGGTTGCGACGCGTTGCTCGCGGCCCGGAGCGCGAAGGTTCCGGGGACGATGCGCGTGCCGCCCTGCTTCTTGCCCAAGCAGCACGTGTGGATGGTGCGCGGCGCCGGCGACGTCGCGCGCGAGCCAGGTCACTGGCACGTGGAGACAGGCGATTGGGACACTTTCTGAGGAGCATTCCGTCTGCTCTGAAGATGGCGTTCGTCGCCGGGGGCGGCCTCTGAGGCGTCTTCAACTCGTCAACGTAGACCAGCGAGGATCCGCGCGGTGAACCTCGTGCGGAGGTAGAAGCCCCGCGGGCCGGTCCAGATGAAACCGTCGTCGGCGTCCGGCGCGCGTCGGCGGGCGCGGCTGTCGGCCGCCTTGGGGCGCACCTGGAGGTAGGTCCCCAGATGCCCGGTGAGCTGCTCGACCTCCCCGCGGAGAACCAGGGTCGCGACCCGTTCGTAGTCGGCTTGAAGCACGGCGCGCTCTTCGCTGGACGGCGACCAAAGCAGCGGAGCGCCGAAGCGACGGGCCGGCAGCGCGAGCGCGGGGTCCGCCTCGACCGGGACGAAGAGCACTCGCCGCAGCTTCTTCCATACGAGGGAGTCCTCGAAATCCGTGTCTGGGAGATCGGCGAGCCGAATGCTGCAGACGAAGGTCGACTCCTTCGGGCGGCCGTCGGGTCGCACCGGCAGTGTCTTGAGCTCGATCCCCAGGGCGACGAAGTCGGGCTCGTCCAGGCTCCCGGCGCTGGCTCCCAGGGCTCGCTCCGCGAGTTGCCCGACGAGGCCCTTGGCGCGGGTCGTGTCTGCCGGGAGGGCGACCCCGTGCGCGCCGGCGATCTCGCCGACGGTCCAGCCTGCGAGCGCGCGTGCGCGCCGGACGAGCTCTTCTTCGGAACGGGGCGGAGGAGCCTGGCTCACCGGGACCGCTCGGCTGGGGATCGGGCGCGCATCGTCAGCGGAGCTCGCACACCTTGCGCCCAAACACGCGCTCGAGGCTGGCGAGTAGGGCATCGCTCGGTTCGACGCGGAGCCCCGTCTCGCGGAGGTTGACCGTCCACTGGCCCGGGAGGTCGAGCTCGAGGGACACGGGGATCGTCCCCGGGAACTGTTCGAGGGTGCGGCGGAGCGATTCGAGCTTGGAGCGGTCGACGCTGGCTACATCGAAGCGCAGATGCACGGTGCGCGCGCGCTTGCTCAGGGTCTCCGTGAGCAGGACGACCTCGTCCAGGAGCAGCTTCACCTCTTCCTGGGCGTCGCTGTTGCGGTCCCACTCGTGCTTGACGCGCCCCCGGACGATGACCGGCTCGCCGCTCGTGAGGATCTCGCGCACGCCCTCCTTGTCCAGCTCCCGTGGACGCACGATGACCTCCACGCGGCCGCAGGAGTCCTCGAGCTCGAAGAAGGCGATGGTGCTGCCGCTCTTCGTGCGGCGTTCCCGGTACCCCTCGACGCTCCCGCCGACCGTTGCCCGGAACCCGCGGTCCATCTCCTGGAGCGACTCGGTCGTGGCGTTGCAGAACCGACGCAGCTCGTCGACGTAGCGATCGAGCGGGTGACCTGACACGTAGAAACCGAGGGTGGCCTTCTCGCGCATGAGCTGCTCGCGGCTGTCCCAGGACGGCACGCCGCTCGGGAACGAGCCTCCCGGGTTCGTGAAGGCCTTCGCTTCGTCCTCGTTGCCGAGGAGCCCGAAGAGGCTGGTCTGGCCGCTTCGTCGGTCGGCGGCTGCCTTCTTGCCGCGCTCGATCGCGGCCTCGATGGCCGCAAACGCTTGGGCGCGGTGCACGTTTTGCGCCTCGTGGACGCTGTCGAAGGCCCCGGACTGGACGAGGGCCTCGCACACGCCCTTGTTGACGCGCCGCAGATCGACCCGATCGCAGAAGTCGAAGAGGTCGACGAACGCCCGCTTGTCGTCCGCGCCGCCTCGGGCCTCGAACACGGCTTCGAGAGCCGACTCACCGACGCCTTTGAGCGCTCCGAGGCCGAAGCGAATGCTTGGGCCGGTGGGGTCGCGTAGCTGCCCTTTTTCGCTGACGGGTCGCCCGGGGATGCGCTCGTGGCCCTGCGAAGGATCGTAGACGACCGTGAAATCGATCTCCGACTCGTTGACGTCCGGCGGTAGAACGGTGATGCCCAGGGCCCGCGCCTCGGCGACCGTGCGGACGACCTTGTCGCTCTTGTCCTTGTCGGCGCTCATGGTGGCGCAGCAGAACTCCGCCGGGAAGTGCGCCTTGAGGTAGGCCGTTTGGTAGGTGATCAGCGCGTAGGCGGCCGAGTGGCTCTTGTTGAAGCCGTAGCCGGCGAAGAACGCCATGAGGTCGAAGACCTCCTCGGCCTTCTTGGGTGAGAAGCCGTTCTTGGTCGCGCCCTCGACGAAGATGGCCTTCTGCTTCTCCATCTCCGAGGCCTTCTTCTTGCCCATCGCCCGGCGCAGAAGGTCCGCTCCGCCGAGGGAGTAGTTGGCCATGCTCTGAGCGATTTGCATGACCTGCTCCTGGTAGACGATGACGCCGCGGGTGTCGGCCAGGATTGGTTCCAGGCTCGGGTCGGGGTACTCGACCTTTTGTCGCCCGTGCTTGCGGTGGACGAAGTCCGTGTGCATGTCCGCGCCCATTGGGCCAGGCCGATACAGCGCGACCGCCGCGATGATGTCCTCGAAGCAGTCGGGCTTGAGCATCTTGAACAAGCCCTGCATCCCTTGGGACTCGAGTTGGAAGACGTTGGTCGTCTCGCCGGATTGCAGGAGTGCGAAGGTCGCCGGGTCGTCGAGGGGAATTGCGTCCAGGTCGAAGGGCGCGTTCCGGTCCGGGCGCTTGTCGATGAGCCCCACGGCGATGTCGATGACCGTCAGGGTCTTGAGTCCGAGGAAGTCGAACTTCACGAGGCCTGCGGCTTCGACGTCGTCCTTGTGGTACTGCGCGACGTAGACGTTCTCGTCCGGACAGAACACCGGCACGTGGTCCCAGAGCGGGCCTTCCGAGATGACGACGCCGGCGGCGTGCATGCCCGCGTGTCGGGTGAGGTTTTCGAGCTGCATCGCCGTCTCGAGCAGTTCGTGGACCTCGGCGTCTTCGTCGTAGACGGTCCGAAGGCGCGGCTCCTCCTCGAGCGCCCTGGCGATGGGCACGTTCTTGCCGCCGACGGGGTCCGGTACGAGTGAGGCGATCCGGCCGGCGTCCGCGGGCGCCATGCCCATCACGCGGCCGACGTCCCGTACGACGCTCTTGCTCTTGAGCTGGTGGAAGGTTGCGATCTGACCGACCGAGGTCTCGCCGTACTTGGACCGCACGTAGTCGATGACCTTGTCGCGCTTGCTCATGCAGAAGTCGACGTCGAAATCCGGCATCGACACGCGCTCGGGGTTGAGGAAGCGCTCGAAGAGCAGGCCATAGGGCAGCGGATCGAGGTTGGTGATGCGCAGCGCGTAGGCGACGAGGGAGCCCGCCCCGGAGCCCCGCCCGGGGCCGACGGGGATGCCGTTGTTCTTCGCCCACACGATGAAGTCGGCGACGATGAGGAAGTACCCTGGGAAGCCCATCGAGGCGATGACGTCGAGCTCGCGCTCGAGGCGCGCGCGGTACTCGCGTTCGTTGGGCTCGCGTCCCTGTGCGCGCATCTCGGCGAAACGCCTCTCGAGGCCCCGGACCGCCAACTCGCGCAGGTGCTCCTCTTCGGTCGTGCCCTCGGGGAGCGGGAAGCGAGGCAGCTTCGGGGGGCTGAGCGGCTGAACCTGGCCGGCGCACCTCTCCGCAATGCGCAGGGTGTTGCGGATGGCGCCGGGGTAGTCGCCGAAGAGCTCCTGCATCTGCTCGGCGGTCTTGAGGTACATCTCCGAGCTGTTGTGGTGCGTCGCCTCCATCTCCCGGAGCGTGCGGCCCGCGCCGATGCAGTTCAGCGCGAGCTGGGCGCGGGCCTGGGAGCGCTGCAGGAAGTGGCAGCAGTTCGTCGCGACGAGGGGGAGGTCGAGCTCGCGCGCGAGCTCCGCCAGGACGCCGTTGAGGGGGCGGTTTTCCGGGAAGCCGTGATCTTCGAGCTCGACGAAGAGGCGCTCGGGGCCGAAGACCTCGCGCAGCCGTGAGAGCGCTTTGGCGCCGGCCTCGGGGCCACGCATCAGCACCCGCTGCGGTACCCACCCCGCGAGGCAGGCGGTGAGCGCCACGACACCTTCGGAGTACTTCTCCAGCAGCTCGAAGTCGACTCGCGGCGTCTCGCCGACGAGGCCTTGCACCCAGCCAAGGCTCACGAGCCGCACGAGGTTCTGGTAGCCCTGCTGTGACGCGGCGAGCAGCACCAGATGACCCGGCGCGGGCGCGTTCGGATCGCCGCGGAAGCCCTCGGTGAGGTTGAGCTCGGCGCCGAGGATGGGCTTGACGGGGGAGCCCTCGCAGGCGCGGTAGAGCTGGAGCGCGCCGTACATGTTGGCGCGGTCCGTCAAGGCGACGGCGGGCATCTCCATCTTGGCGCAGGTCTCGACCAGCTCCGAGATGCGGATCGCCCCATCCAGCATCGTGAACTCGGAGTGGACGTGGAGGTGGACGAAGTCGGCCACGGTGTCGGGAGCCTACCCCCTCGGGAGCGGCGACGGGAGCGCTCCAGGGGCTACGGGGGCTCTTGCGCAGCTCCCCCGCCCCTGCTACGCCTGCCCGCCCTCGGAGAAGAACACATGAAGCCGTCCCCCCTGCAGGTCGCCAAGAAGCGCTTCGGCGTCGACGAAAAGGATCCCACCAAGGCTCGCAAGGCCGCCAAGGCGAAGCTCGTCTCCGCCGTCAAGGCGCTGGCCGACGAGGGGCTGTGGATCGACCGGGTCAACGCCGGCAAGGGCCTGGACAGCGTGCCCAACAAGAAGCTCTTGCGCCTCCTGGACACCCTCGAGGCGGTCAAGGCAGAGTTCGGTAGCCGAGACAAGCTCATCGACGGAATCGTGGCCCTGGAGGGACGCAAGGACCCGGGGTTCCGCGCGCGTTTCGAGCGCTGGCCCACCCCGCGGCTCTGGGACGCTTACCGGGCCGCGAAGAAGCGAGCCAACTGAGCCAACGGCTCGGCCGTCACGGCGGGCCACCGCCGTCGTTTCTCGGGGATCGCCTGCTTTGTCGGGCGGTCCCGTTTTTCCTGGAGGGACCCTTTGCGCGATTTTCGTGCTCCCTCTTGCCGGCGGCGAACCTTTTTCGCTATGCGGTGTCTAGAGGATCGTGACACCCGTGGATCGAGCCGCTGAGCCGCTGGGCGGCGCCCAGCCGTCCGAGGGCGTGGACCCGGAGCTCTTGGCGCTGCCGGCGCCCGCCCGCGGTCGCCGCATCGCGACGATGACGGTCATGGCTCTCGCGGTGACGGCGGCGAGCGTGTTGCTTGCGGCGCTCCGGAGCGATCTGGCCTATTTCTTCCAGTCATCGACCGTCACGGATCTCGGCGAGGCGACCGAGTTGGCGCCCGCCGCGCTCGTTTCAAACCGCTACGTGAGCGTCCGCGGCACGCCGATGGCGTCTCGGACGGTCACCTACCGGCGCTTGTTCGGGGGCCAGTACGAGGTCTTTCCTCTCGCCGGTCAGCGCCGGGTCTTCGTGCAGCGACGCATCGACGCTGCAGCGTCGCAGGACGCCCGCCGCGAGTTCGCGGGCCGGCTGGTGACGATGGGTTCGCTCGGGGGCCGCTTTGCCGCGGTACGCCGCGCGTACGCGGAGATGGGGGTGCCGGTGACCGCCGAGACCTTTGTCTTGCTCGCCGACGAGCCGCCGACCGGCTACGGATGGGCCCTCGCGCTCGCCGCCCTCTGCGTGCTCTTCGGGTTCGTGAACCTGCTGCTGCTGTTGCGCTGGTTTCGGCCGATCCGTCTGGAGCGCCACGCCCGCGCCTGAGAGCGGGCTCGTGCTGCGGCGCCACGCAGGGGCTCCCTGGCCAGCGCGATCCATCACGGTCCGTTCGGGCCTGGACGGTCAGGGCAGCAGCCGCAGATACCACTCGACGACCGTCTCGCCGAAGAAGAACCACTCGAGGGCGCCAAGGGCGAGGAAAGGCCCGAAGGGCACTTTGGGGGGACCCGCGTCGAGGTCGACCGGAGGATCGAGGTCCGTCGCCTCGTCCGCCTCGTTTTCGTCGGGACTGCGTTCGAGGGATTCGTCGCCCTCCGTCGGGGCCGGATCCATCGCCGCGGCCTCGATCTCCTCGCAGCGGGCCCGCAGGGGTGTACCCGTTTGGTTGGCGGGCGCTTCGTCCTGGGCCGG
>JALVDI010000390.1 GCA_027009115.1 Polyangiaceae bacterium
GGCCGCCGCGGCAAGACCATCACAGGACCGAACAAGCGACCGCTCAAGTCGCTGTCGGACATGCTCAAGGGCAAGCAGGGGCGCTTCCGACAGAACCTCCTCGGCAAGCGGGTCGACTACTCCGGCCGCTCCGTGATCGTCGTCGGTCCGAGCCTGCGGCTACATCAGTGCGGCATTCCCAAGAAGATGGCGCTCGAGCTCTTCAAGCCGTTCATCTACAACAAGCTCGAGGAGCGCGGATACGTCACGACCATCAAGAGCGCCAAGAAGATGGTCGAGAAGGAGAAGCCCGAGGTCTGGGATATCCTCGACGAGGTGATCACGGAGCATCCGGTGCTCCTGAACCGCGCCCCGACGCTGCACCGTTTGGGCATCCAGGCGTTCGAGCCAGTGCTCATCGAGGGCAAGGCGATTCGTCTTCACCCGCTGGTGTGCACGGCGTTCAACGCCGACTTCGACGGCGACCAGATGGCGGTGCACTTGCCGCTGAGCGTCGAGGCTCAGATGGAGGCGCGGGTGCTCATGATGAGCACCAACAACATCCTCTCGCCGGCGAACGGCAAACCGATCATCAACCCGACGCAGGACATCGTTCTGGGTCTGTACTACATGACCCGCGAGAAGCCCTTCGAGCGGGGCGGTTACCGCGAAGGTTCGGAGAAGGACGGGAGCTTCACGGGCATCTTCAGCTCGCCGGAGGAAGTGCGGATGGCCTTTGACGCCGGCGAGGTCGCGCTGCACGCCAAGATCAAGCTGCGGTGGGAGGGCGAGCTCTACGAGACGACCGTCGGGCGGGTGCTCGTGAGCGAGGTGCTGCCCAAACCCCTCGATTTCCGCAACGTCAACAAGGTCCTCGACAAGAAAGCTCTCTCGAAGCTGATCGACCAGTGCTACCGCGCCGCCCGGAACAAGGCGACGGTGCTCCTGGCGGACAGCCTCCGCACTCTGGGCTACGAGATGGCGACGCGGGCGGGCGTGTCGATCTGTATGGACGACATGATTATCCCGGAGTCGAAGAAGGAAATCCTGGAGTCTGCTCAGGCCGACGTCGAGACGGTCATCGAGCAGTACCAGGAGGGCCTCATCACGGACGGTGAGCGATACAACAAGGTCGTTGATATTTGGGCGGAAGCTTCGGACCGCGTCGCCAAGGATCTTATCGACGGCATCGCGTACGAGGAGGTCTCCGACCCCGAGACCGGCGAGAAGGCGCGGATGCCTTCGTTCAACAGCATCTACATGATGGCTGACTCCGGCGCGCGCGGAAGCAATCAGCAGATCCGCCAGCTGGCCGGGATGCGGGGCCTGATGGCGAAGCCGTCCGGTGAGATCATCGAGACGCCCATTACGGCCAACTTCCGCGAGGGCCTGACCGTCCTTCAGTACTTCATCTCCACCCACGGCGCGCGGAAGGGCTTGGCCGACACGGCACTGAAAACGGCGAACTCGGGTTACCTCACCCGCCGGCTCGTCGACGTTGCACAGGACGCCGTAATCACGGAGTACGACTGCGAGACCCTCGACGGAATTTGGGTCTCAAAGCTCGAAGAGGGAGGTGAGGTCGTCACACCTCTCGGGGAGCGCATCCTCGGCCGTGTGGCCCTCGAGGACATCGACGATCCCGTCACCGGCGAAACCCTCGTTCCGGCCAACACTGAGATCGACGAGGACCTCGTCGCACTCATCGAGAACCGAGGCATCGAGAAGGTGCTGATTCGCTCGGTCTTGACCTGCCAGACGAAGCGGGGCGTCTGCGCCTGCTGCTATGGCCGCGATCTTGGCCGGGGTTATACCGTGAATATCGGTGAGGCGATTGGTATCATCGCCGCGCAGTCGATCGGTGAGCCGGGCACGCAGCTGACGATGCGGACCTTCCACATCGGTGGCGCGGCGGCTCGCGGCAAGATCGAGCAGTCGTCCATCGAGGCGCGTTCGGCCGGCGTCGTTCACTTCGAAAACGTCAACGTCGCGCGCAAGAGCAACGGCGAGGTCGTGGTCATGAACCGCCACGGGGCGATCAAGATCATCGACGATACAGGGCGTGAGCGCGAGCGGTACAACCTTACCTACGGCGCTGTGCTGAAGGTCGAGGACGGTCAGACGGTCCAGCCCGGTCAGGTCATCAGCGAGTGGGACCCCTACGCGATTCCGATCTTGACCGAGGCGAGCGGTGAGGTGCGCTACAGCGACGTCGTCGAGGGCGTCACCATGGAGGAACGCACCGACGAGGTGACGGGCCTTTCGCAGCGCGTGGTCATTCCTTCCCGCGACCCGGGGGCCCGGCCACGCATCACGATCATCGACCCGGCGACGGGCGAGCCCCACAAGATCGGGAACAACGAGGCGAGGTACTTCCTGCCGGTGGGCGCAAACATCATTCCTGCCGATGGGCAGATGGTCGAGGCGGGCGAGATCATCGCGAAGATCCCGCGCGAGACGACCAAGACGAAGGACATCACGGGCGGTCTGCCGCGTGTTGCCGAACTCTTCGAGGCGCGCAAGCCCAAGGACCACGCGGTCGTTTCCGAGATCGACGGTGTGGTGACCTTCGGCAAGGACACGAAGGGCAAGCGCAAGGTCATCATCACACCGGACCTCGGCGAGCCCAAGGAGTACCTCATCCCGAAGGGCAAGCACCTGACAGTTCGTGAGTACGATCGC
>JALVDI010000391.1 GCA_027009115.1 Polyangiaceae bacterium
GACTGACCGGACGAGTGGTGCCTGCGGTCCATGAAATGGGTCTCGCCTCTCCGCCGTAGAGGACTGCGCGCCGGTTGACCATCTCGACGCCGCGCGGATAGGCTGGCGCTCCTCTTGGAGCCGGAGTTCGAGCTCCGGAGCCCAGCCAACGGGAGCGCCATGCGTACGCGGGAAGACATCGAGTCGTATCTCCTTCGGTCCAACCTCTCCTTCAAGAACGTCGGCGCGCCGGACGAAGCCGACGACGAGGCGATGTGGCTGGTCCGGGACCCCTCCTCGGGCGAGAACATCGTCATCAGCCTCGCCGGCCCGTATGTACTGTTCCGGGTGAAGGTGATGGATCTGAGCGAAGTCGAAGACCGCGCTTCCCTCTTCGAGCGCCTCCTCGAGCTCAACGCCAACGACATGGTCCACGGCGCCTACGGCATCTCCGACGGATCCCTCGTCCTGACGGCCGCGCTTCCCCTCGAGAACCTCGACTACAACGAGTTCCAGGGCACCGTCGACGACCTGACGATGGCCCTCACCAACCACTACGAAACCCTCGCGGCCTATCGCACGGGCGCCCGCGGCTGAGCCGCGATAGTTTGAGAGTCTAGGAGCAGAACATGGGCTTCTTCGGTCGGCTCGCACAGCTCATCAAGAGCAACCTCAACGACTTGATCAGCAAGTCGGAGGACCCCGAGAAGATGCTGAACCAGGTCATCATCGACATGGGGCAGCAGCTCGTCCTGGCCAAGAAGGCCGTCGCGCGAGCCATCGCCGACGAGAAGCGCTTGCAGAAGCAGTACCAGAACGAGAGCTCCGTCGCGGCCGAGTGGGAAAAGAAAGCCATGATGGCGATCCGCGCCGGCGACGACTCCCTGGCCAAGGAGGCCCTGCTCCGCAAGAAGGAGCACGACTCCCTGTCCGAGCAGTACAAGGACCAGTGGGAGAAGCAGAAGGCCGCGACAGACAAGCTCAAGACCGCCCTGCGCGCGCTCAATCACAAGATCGAAGAGGCCAAGCGCAAGAAAAACGTCCTCATCGCACGCAAGCGCCGCGCCGAGGCGATGAGCCAAATTCAACAGACCATGAGCGGGCTGTCGGACACCAGCGCCTTCGACACCTTCGACCGGATGGCGCAGAAGATCGACCAGATGGAGGCCGAGGCGGAGGCCCAAGAAGAGATCTCCGAGGAGTACTCGGGCGACGTCCTTCAACACAAGTTCGCAAAGCTCGAAGCGACCGCCGGGGCAGACAGCGAGCTCGAGGCGCTGAAGCGCAAGATGGGCCTGCTCCCCCCGGAAGAGACCGCCGCGCCTCCCGTCGAGGCACGCGTAGACGCCGAGGAGGAGGTCAGCGAAGCCGAAATGGCCGAGCTCGAGGAAGCCCTCGAGGCGCTCAAGAGCCGCGAGCTCGGCAACTGAAGCGCAGCGGCGACCTCGACGAGGCCGGGGCGAGGCGCTCAGCCGAGGCTCCCCGCCGCGCACCCGTCGCCGCCGTGATCTGCGGACACCTGCCGCCGCCATCCTCGGTCCTCGACATGCCTCGGCTTCCTCGCGCGGCATCGGTTGCGCCGTCCACGGGTCGACTGACGGAGGCTCTTGAGATGTGCTTTAGAGTACGCTCATGAAGCTCCAGACCATCGACGTCGCCGGCACCCCGCGACAGCTCGGCAGAGCCACCGGCGAGGCGCTCCGCGATCGGATCCCGCCGTTCATCGAGATGCGCCTGACGGCGGTCCGAGGCTACATGGCCGAACGCGGCTACCCGGACGAGTGGCCCAAGATCTTCGAGGTCGGCGAGGCGAGCTTTGCCCTCTTCGAAGACTGGGATCCGGAAGGGCACGCCGAGCACTGCGGGATCGCGGAAGGCGCCGGCGTGGACCCCGTGCGCCTGTTCACCGCCGCCAACATGACCGACATGCGTGACGCGGTGCTGCTCTCGGCCGAGCGCGGCGAACCTTTGCGTCGCCTCCCCGAAGAAGGCTGCAGCTCCTTGATCGTGCCCGCCGACCGCACCACCGTCGGAGGTCCGCTGGTGGGGCAGACCTGGGACCTGAACCCACCGGACGTCGAGTTCATCGTCGCCATCCGCAGACGGCCCACGGCGAGCCCGCAGACCTGGTCGGTCACCTGCACCGGGTGCCTGACCCTGATGGGCCTCAATGAGCACGGGCTCAGCGTCGGCACGACCAACATCAAGACCTACGGCTCGCGCCCGGGTGTCGGTTACCTCTCCATCTTGCACCGTGCGATCCGCGCCGTGGACGCCGAGGAGGCCCTCGCGCTCGTGCTCTCGGCCCCGCACGCGGGCGCGCACACCTACTGGCTCGCGGACGCCCACCGCCAGGTCGAAGTCGAGGCCTCGCCCAACGCGCAGATCGTGCGCGACGCCTCGAGCGGGCCGCTCTGGCGCACGAACCACTGCATCACAGAAACGCACCAGGCCCTCGAGGGAGAGGTCCCTGGCGACAGCAGCCGGGCACGCTTCGCCCGACTGGAGCAGTTGGCGGGCTCGGCCCACGGGGTCGACCCCGAGACCGTGATCCGCTGGTTCAGCGATCGCAGCCACGGCGTCCACAGCATCAACCGCTACCCGGAAGACGAGCAGGGAACGGCGACGAACGCGGTCTTCGTCGCCTCACCGGCGCAGGCCAAAGGTTGGGCCTGCCGCGGGCCTGCCGATCGGGGAGAGTGGGTCGAGCTCTCGTTCGACTGAGACACTGCTCTTCGGAGCGCTCCTTCGGGTCGCCCCCTTGACTCGACCGCAAACGCTCCCAAATTGCGCGCCGACCAATGCCGACCTACGACTACAAGTGCCAGGCCTGTGGGGCGGAGTTCTCTCGGGAGCAGCGCATCACCGAGGATCCCATCAAGGAGTGCCCCCAGTGCGGAAAGGCTGAAGCGCGCAGGATGATCTCGCAGGTCCCTGGGTTCATCCTCAAGGGAGGCGGCTGGGAGTCGGACCTGTATTCCGGCGCCTCGAACAAACCGAAGAGCGGCACCTCGTCGGACTCGAGCGCTTCCTCGTCCTCTTCGTCCTCTTCGTCCTCTTCGTCCTCTTCGTCCTCTTCGTCCTCTTCGTCCTCTTCGTCCTCTTCGTCCGACTGAGGCGAGCCCGCACCTTGCAAGACCCCACGCCTCGTCGGGTTCAATCGACATCGCGCAGCGGCCTGAGGAAGCGCAGCGCGAGGGTCTTGGTGACGCCGCGATCGAAGCGGACGCGGGCCTTGGGGACCATGCCCATCTCCACCTTGGAGACTTTACCGACCCCGAATTTGGGGTGGCGGACCTTCATGCCCGGCACGAAGCCCTCGAGGTCGCTGCCCTCCGTGTAGTCCACGTACGACTCGCTCTTCATCGCGTCGCGGCGCGACGGCGGGCTCGGGGCGTCCCAAGGATCGGGGACGTGGGAGCGCGCGGCCGGTACTCGCCGCGGCTCACCCCCAATCCACTGGACGTCGCTCGCCGGGATCTCCCTGATGAAGCGCGAGGGGTCGCTCCACCGAATCTCTCCGTAGATCCGCCGCGTGTCGGCGTGGCTGAGGATGAGCTGGCGGCGGGCGCGGGTGAACGCGACGTAGGCAAGCCGCCGCTCCTCTTCGAGCTCGTCGGGATCCTCCGCGGGGTCCGTGCCGCGCATCGGGAAGATGCGCTCTTCCAAACCGGTGACGATCACCGTATCGAACTCGAGGCCCTTGGCGGCGTGGACCGTCATCAGCGTGAGCTTGTCGGTCGCGTCGCTCTCCTCGGCGCTCGTGCTGAGAGTGACCTCTTCGAGAAACCCTGCGAGGCCTGCCTCGGGGTGCTCCTGCTCGTACTCCTGCATCGAGCCGACGAGCTCCTCGAGGTTCTCGATGCGGGCGTCCGCCTCCGGCGAGTCCTCGTTGGCGAGGGCCTGCACGTAGCCCGTCGATGAGAGGATCGCGCCGCCCAGCTCGTCGAGGGGTAGCTCGGCGGCTGTGGCGGTGAGCTCCTCGATGAGCTCCCGGAAGGCCACCACCTTGCGCGTCGCACCGGGACCGATGCGCTCGTGCTCCTCCACCTCGCAGACGATGTCCCACACACTCACCCCGGCCGACGCAGCGGCGTCGATGAGGCGCATCATGGTCGTCTTGCCAATGCCTCGGGCGGGCGTGTTGAGGATGCGCAGCAAGCTCACGTCGTCGGCGGGGTTGTGGAGGACCCGCAGGTACGCCAGCAGGTCCTTCACTTCGGCGCGATCGTAGAAGCGCACCCCCCCCACGATCCGGTAAGGAAGGTTTGCCTGACGGAGCGCCTCTTCGATCACACGCGACTGCGCGTGGGTGCGATAGAACACCGCGATCTCGCGGAGGCTCTCGCCCTTGGCAAGCAGCTCTTCGGCCCCGCGAACCACCATCCGTGCCTCGTCCCGCTCATCGTCGCAGCGCACCACGATGACCGGCTGGCCCTCCTCGTTTTCCGTCCACATCTTCTTCGGCTCGCGGTCGACGTTTCGCCGGATGACCGCGTGAGCAACTCGCAAGATGCGTTGGGTCGATCGATAATTCTGCTCGAGCTTGACGAGCCGTGCGTCCGGGTAGGCCCGCCGAAAATCGAGGATGTTGCGGCGGTCGGCGCCTCGCCAACGGTAAATCGACTGGTCGTCGTCCCCGACCACGACCAGGTTGCGGTGGGTCGACGCGAGCGCGCGAACCAGCCGAAGCTGGGCGTGGTTCGTGTCCTGGAACTCGTCGACGAGGGTGTGCACGAAGCGCCCGGCCAGCTCGGCGCGGAGCGTCTCGTTGCCTTCGAGAGCGAGCACCATTCGGTAGATCAAGTCGCCGAAGTCGAGGGCGCCGGCCTTGCGCATGCGCTCCTCGTAGGCCTCGTAGACCCGCCGCACGATCTCCCGGTACGGGTCGCCTTCGGTGACGAGCTCGTCCGGACCGATCACCTCCTGCTTGGCGCGGTTGATGGCGCCGGCGACGACCTTCGGCGGATGCCGTCTGAGATCGAGCCCGAGGTCGTTCATGACCCGCTTGACCATCGCCCGCTGGTCCTGATCGTCGTAGATCGTGAAGGATCGTTGGACGCCGGCCCGCTCCGCGTGGGCGCGAAGCAGCCGCGCACAGGTCGCGTGAAACGTCCCCACCAGCAGCCCATGGAGGTCGAAGGGCACCAGCGCTCCCAACCGCTGTCGCATCTCGCTGGCGGCCTTGTTGGTGAAGGTGACCGCCAAGATCTGCCAGGGCCGCACGTCCCGCGCCGTCATCAGGTGGGCGATGCGGTAAGTGATGACGCGCGTCTTGCCGCTCCCGGCTCCGGCGAAGACCACGAGCGGGCCGCTGTCGTGGAGGACCGCCTCGCGCTGCTCTGGGTTGAGGCTCCCGAGGTCGAGGCGGCTCATCGCGGCGTCCCCGGAGCGGAACGCTTCGCGCGCCGCGGCACTCCCCATGCGTTCAGGCTCATCGCCTGGACCCTACACCAGCGGCGGACCCCCCGGCGAGCCGACGTTTCGCACCCGGGATGGTCTGCGCCGAATGGGGGAATTCCGGCCGATCCATGCTAGAACCCGCGGCATGGCCATGGCCGCCGGGGATGAGGCCACCGAGACCTCCACGAGTGCCTCGGGCACGGGTGCCTCGAAGGAGGCGGCGAGGGTGAATGATCCACCGACGCCGGCGTCCAAGGTGAGGAAGCGAAAGGCCAACGCGGAGGAGCGCGAGCGGGACAAAGCCCTCGTCCGAGCCGTCCAGCAGGGCGACGAGGGGGCGTTCCGGGAGCTCTTCGACCGTTACCACCGGCGAGCCTTCGCCGTGGCCTTCGGCGTCGTGAAAAACAAACAAGATGCCCTGGATGTCGTTCAGGAAGCCTTCATCAAGGTCCACCGGCACATCCAGAGCTTCCAAGGCACCTCGAGCTTCTATACCTGGCTCTACCGAATCGTCATGAACCTCTCCATCGACCACGTCCGTCGCAGCAAGAAAGGCCGCGACCTCGACTACGACGACAAGGTCCGTCGCGAGGACTCGGACGTGGCGGGCGACGGAGCGATCCTGCCCTCGTTGCTCGACCAGAACCCCCGCAAGACGGTGCTCCGGCGCGAGCTCTCCGAGGCGATCCAGGCGGCCCTCGCGGAGCTGCCCGAGTACCATCGCGCGGTCATCCTCCTGCGGGAGGTCGAGGGCCTGTCCTACGAAGAGATGGCTCGAATCCTCAAGGTCCCCAAAGGGACCATCATGAGCCGCCTCTTCCACGCCCGGCGCAAGATGCAACAGCAGCTCGCGGAGTACGTGCAGGGCGAGCTCGAGATCACGGAAGACTGACCCGACGCAGGCAAGGCGTCCTACGACCATGGAACACCTCGACGACGACAAACTGCAGCGCCTCTTCGACGACGATCTCACGGAGGGTGAGGCGATCCTCGTGCGCCGCGACGTCGAGAGCTCGCCGCTGGAGAAAGCCCGGATTGCGCAGCTCGAACGGCTCGGGGAGCTCGTGAGGCTCGCCGCGGATGACCTCGCCGCCGACATCGACAGCGACGCGCTCTTCGCCGAGATCGACGCCGGCATCAAGGCCTCGCCCAACCCGCGGCTGCAGGTGATCGAGGGCGAGAGGCAGCGCCAAAAGGCGGGCGTGGCCGTCGCCGTCGCCTTGGCGATCGCCGCCGCCGTGACCCTCGTGCTGCTCTTGAACCCGACCAAGGACGAGGTTGCCGGCCGACACCCGATGGACACGGACCGGGAAGCCGTCGCCCACGAGGTCGAGATCGAGGACCCCGAGCTGCGGCTCGTCCACCCGCCGGCCGGAAGCGAGGTCCTCGATGTCGACTTCGGCTCCAACACCGGCACCCACTTCTCCGTCCTTGGCGACCGCGGTCAGCCGCTCGCGGTCGTGTGGATCGATGAGGAGGCCCCATGATGTCGCGCCCATTCCTGATCTTCTTGGTCGCCTTCGCGCTCGCTCCGATCGCCGTCCCGCCGGTGTCCGCACAGTCGGCGACGCCTGCGGAAATCTTCGTCGTGCTCGCCAAGGAGGCCCCCGGCACCGTCGACCCTGCCCTCGCGGACATGGGCGCGCTGCGGCGGCCGCCCTTCAACGCCTTCCGTTCCATGGAGATCCTGGAGCGCGACACGATCCGCCTCCGGCAAGGTCAACCCCAGGAGCTGACGCTGCCGAACGGTCGCAAGCTGCGGATCCTCCTGCAGCGGGTCATGCCCGACGGCCGCTTCCGGGTGCGTGTGTCCATCAAACGCGAGGAGGGCAACAGCTACCTCCCGCTGCTCCAAGTCGTCGCGAGCCCGGGGGACCCATTCTTCGTCGCGGGGCAGGCACACCAAGGCGGCACCCTCGTCATCGGCATCCGCGTGGGACAGGCGCCGACCCGCTGAATCAAGTGCGCTCGCGGACCCAGACGTCCAGGGCCACCTCGACCCGTTCGCGTTCCGCCTCGACGATCGGCCGCCAGCGCTCGAAGCGACTGGGCTGGTCCTCGAGGTCGGCCATCAGGTCCCCGAGTCGGTGCGCACCCATCTGCCGCGCGGCCCCCTTGAGGGCGTGGGCGTTCTGACGCACGAGGTCGAGCTCGTTGCGGGCCGCTGCGTCCACCATGGCCCGCAACCGGCTTTTGGCGCTGCTTCGATACGCCGCGATCATGCGCCGAAGGAACGCCCCGCCCCCCAGGCTCGCCAGCTCCTCGATCGCCTCGGGGTCGAGCGCCTCCCCAGGGGGGCACCAGCGCAAGAGCACCTCGCGAAGCGCCTCCATGGTGAGCGGCTTGGTCAGATGCCCGTCCATGCCCGCCTCCCGTGTCCGCTCCCGCTCCGCCGGAAAGGCGTGCGCGGTCAGCGCCACGATCGGCAGGCGCCGGCGCCCGAGCTCCCGCTCGAGAGCTCGGATTCGACGGGTCGCCTCGTACCCGTCCATCACCGGCATCTGGCAGTCCATCAGGACGAGGCCAAAGTCGCCCTCCTCGCGGACGATCCGCACAGCCTCCTCCCCATGGGTCGCCAGCACCGGCACGTATCCCAGCTCCTCGAGAAACCCCTGGCTCACCACGCGGTTCGTCGGCTGATCTTCGACGACCAGCACACGGATTTGGGTCGACAAGACCTGCTCGCCGGTGGGCTCGCGTCGCTCGAGGTGGCGCGAGGTGACGCGGCCCGGACGCACTGGACGCGCTTGATGCGCCTGAGCGACCGTCGCCAGGAGCTGCCGCCGCAGAATCGGCTTGCTCAGTGCGGCGAACAGACCGTCCCGGCGACGGTCCTCGCTCGGATCGACGAGCCCGGCGCTCATCGCCACGATCCGCGGGCGTCCATAGGCCGGGTTGTCGGCCAGGCTCGCAGTGAGCTCGGCCCAGTCGTCCCCGAGCGTGCGTAGGTCGACGAGCGCAACGGTGTAGGGAGCGTCCGCGGCGAGGGCCTCCCGAAGCTTTCGGTCGGCGGCCGCCGAGTCGGACGCGACATCGACCATGACCCCCCACGACTGGAGGTGACCGCAGAGGTTCCCTCGTACGCGCGGGTTGGCATCGACGAGAAGGACCCGCGCCTCCATCAGGGCCGAAGAGATCTGCAGCCCTTCTCCCGAGAGGGTGTCGGCCAACGGGAAGGTGACCGCGAACGAGAAGACGCTCCCCTCGCCCTTGACGCTCTCGGCGATGAGCTCGCCGCCCATCAGCTCGACGAGCTGCCGCGCGATGGCCAGGCCGAGCCCAGTCCCCCCGAACTCCCGAGTGGTCGACTCGTCGGCCTGCCCGAAAGGCGCGAACACCCGCGTCAGTTCCTCGGCGCTCATGCCGATGCCCGTGTCGCTGACACCGAACAGCAGCGTCGCCTCCTCGTCCGTGCGCCCGTCGAGGTGGCACCGCACGACGACCTCGCCCCGGCGCGTGAACTTGATGGCGTTGCTGACCAGGTTCGTGAGCACCTGCCGTAGGCGGAGTGGGTCGCCGAAGACCCGGGCGGGGAGCGCGGGGTCGAGCTGTACCAGGAGCTCGAGCCCTTTGGCGTGAGCCGCCGCCGCGTGGTTGCTGGTGACCTCCTCGACGACGCGCCCCACGTCGAAAGGGACCGCCTCGAGGGTCAGGGCGCCCGCCTCGATGCGCGAGAGGTCGAGCAGGTCGTTGACGATCGCCAACAGCGCGTCTCCGGAACGTCGAACCTGCTGCAGCCGCTCGCGCTGCTGTGGGTCGAGCCGGCTCCGCTCGAGAAGTTCCAGGAGCCCGAGGATCCCGTTGAGAGGAGTCCGGATCTCGTGGCTCACGTGGGCCAGGAAGCGCTGCTTCGCCTCGACTGAGGCGAGGGCCTGGTCGCGGGTCCGCTCGAGCTCTTCGGTGCGCGCCGCGAGCTCGCGCGCCACCTCCTCAGCGCGCGCGCGTTCCCGCTCGGCGACCCCGATCTGCGTCTTGATGCTCCGGATCAGGCGGCGACGGGCAAAGGCCAGCCCGATGCCGAACGCCGCGGACGCGACGAGGGCCGTACCCCAAACCCGCAGCTCGCCCGGAGCGGCCCCTCGATGCCACGCGATCGCGCCCCATCCCCCAAGCCCGAACAACGCCGAAGCGATCATCACCCGCGGCAAGGCGAGAAAGGACCCCAGCCCGAGGAGGGTGATGACGAGGGCGAGGGCCTGCGGGGGTTCGCCAAGGAGAACGAAAGCCAGGCCACAGAGCATGGCAACGGCGCTCCCCCCGGTCGCGACCGTGTTCGGCGCGAGGACGCCCTTCCGCAGCAAGTGGGCCAGCACCCACAACGCCAGGCCGCTCAGCGCGCAACAGGCCGCCAGGACGTGGGGCCGTTGGGAATGGGGTGCGAGCACCTCGAGCAGGGCGAGCCCCAGGTAGAGGGCGCCGGCGGCGGGAACGACGGTCCGCACCCCCTGCCACGACCGCTGCTCGGGGCCATCCATCCGGCGAGTCTGCCCGAGGGCCCGGAGACTGGCCAATCGCCCACCCGGTGGCATGGTGCGCCCGTGCGACGCGACGACCCCGACGTCTTCGAGGTACGACGCTCCGGTCCGCCGGAGCTCGGGCACCCACCAGAGCTCGTCATCGAAGCCCTGCGGCCGATGGTCACCGAGCGGCGCTTCGAGCGCATCTGCCAGGTCGTAAAGGGCCGGACCCATCGAGTCACTGCGGTGCTGGAGGACATCAGCGATCCTCACAACACCTCGGCGGTGCTTCGTAGCTGCGACGCCTTCGGGGTGCAGCGGGTGCACGTCGTCCCAGGCCCCCACGGCTTCCTCGCGGCGCGAGCCGTGACGAAAGGCGCCCACCGATGGCTCGACGTCCTTCGCCACAGCCGGGGCGACGCCTGTGTCGCCTCCCTCCGGCGCGAGGGCTTCACCGTGCTCTACGCGAGCATGGAGGGAGAGCGACGCCCAGCAGAGCTCGCCCAGATCCCCAAGGTCGCCGTGGTCTTCGGCAACGAGCACCGCGGCCCCTCCCAGGAAGCCCGCGCCGCCTGCGACGGGGGCTTCGCGATCCCAATGCGCGGCTTCGTCGACAGCCTCAACGTCTCCGTGGCGGCCGCGATCACGCTCTTCGCAGCCACCACCGGCGGAGACCTCGACGAGGCCGAGCGGCGCACCTTGACGGCCCGCTACCTGATGCAGAGCGTGCGGGACGCGGCGCGCATCATCGCCGACTACGCCGCGGGACGAACCCCCGGAACGGAGAGGGGTTCAGAACCCTGAGCCACCGCGGCTCGCAGCGGAAAGTCGCTGGTCGTGGAATGACCGGGCAGGCACGAAGGGTTGATCCCCTTGGCCGGAGCGGCCCCGGCGACCGTGGGAGGTTTGCCAGCGACCGGGACGCTGACTACGGTCCGCAGCATCCCGAGCACGCCATGGCTCGCCACGACCCCCGCAAGAAGCGACCCAAGCCCCGCCGCCGTGGGGCGCGCCGAGGCAAGCCTCCCAAGCCTCGCTGGCGACGTTGGCTCGGTCGACTTGCGGCGCTGCTCGTCCTGCTGGGGGTCGCCGGAATCGCGGGGATCGCGGGGGTGTTCTGGTACTACGGGCGCGATCTTCCGGAGGTCGACCAGCTGCGGAGCTACGAGCCGCCGCAGACGACCCGCGTGCTCGATCGGAACGGGGCGCTCCTGGGGGAGATCTTCGTGGAGCGCCGGACCGTGGTCCCGATGGAGCGCATCCCGCGGGTCCTGGTGCTCAGCGTCCTGGCCGCCGAAGACGCCGACTTCTATCAGCACGAGGGCCTCGACTACCCGGGCATCGTGCGCGCCGTGGTTCGCGACCTCGTCGAAGGTCGCGCCGCGCAGGGGGCAAGCACCATCACGCAGCAGGTCGTCAAGCTCTTGCTGCTCAGCCCCGAACGCACCTTCCGTCGGAAAATCCGAGAGCTCATCCTCGCGCGACGCGTCGAACAGGAGCTGACGAAAGACGAAATCCTCTATCTCTACCTGAACCACATCAACTTTGGCCACGGACGCTACGGCGCCCAGGAGGCGGCTCAGTACTACTTCGGCAAAGACGTGGAGGACCTCTCCCTGGCCGAGGCGTCGCTCATCGCCGGAGTGCCTCAGGCGCCCGCTCGCCTCTCGCCGCGCTCCCACCCCGAAGCCGCGCGGCGGCGCCAGCGCTACGTGCTCAGCCAACTCGAGGCCAAGCGGGAGCAATACTGGCCCGACCTCACCCTCGACGAGATCCGCGCAGCCCGCGACGCCGAGGTGCCCCTGGCCGAACCGGAAGAAGAGCGGGGAGGAGCGCCCGAGCTCATGCGGATCGCCCGGCGCGAGCTCCGGCGGCAAGTCGGTGAGGAGGCCTACCGCCGCGGCGGCTTCACCGTTCACACGACCGTCGATCTCGAGCTCCAGCGCCAGGCGCGGGAGGCGCTGCAGAAAGGCCTGCGCGCCATCGACCGCCGGCACCGCTACTCGGGTCCGCTGCGGCCGCCACGACGCCAAAGACGACGGCGACGGGAACCGGAGCAGGTCGCGATCGAAACCCTCCGCGAAGGACGAATCTACGTTGGGTACGTGACGGGAGCGGACGACGAAGGCGGAACGATCGTCCTCGACGTGGGAGGACACCGCGTCGTGGCCAACGCCCGCAGCGCGGCGCGCTACAACCCCGACGACCTCCCGCCAAGCGAGCTGGCGCCCATCGGCGCTCGCGCCCACGTCTCGATCACCCACCTCGAAGAGGACGGCTCCGCTCGCGGGCGTCTCGAGCTCGGTCCGCAGGGCGCCGTCGTCGTGATCGATCCTCGCACCCGCGACGTGCTTGCTCTCGTCGGTGGCTACGACGCCAAGCCCGGTTTCGACCGCGCGACGCAGGCAGTACGCCAGCCGGGCAGCACCTTCAAGCCCATCGTCTACGCCCTCGGCATCCGCGAGCGTCGCCTCACGCCAGCGACCGTCATGATCGACGCTCCCGCCGTCTACGATCGGTGGCGCCCGCGGAACTACGAGACGTGGCGCCACGAAGGCCCCGTGCGGCTGCGGGTCGCGCTCGCCAAGTCGATCAACCTCGTCGCGGTGCGGGCCATGGAAGACCTCGGCCCCGAGAACGTCGTCGCCTTCGCCCGCGAGCTGGGCATCGAGAGCGAGCTCGAGCCGAGCCTCTCCCTCGCCCTTGGCTCCAGCGGCGTGCGCCCCATCGAGATGGCCAACGCCTACGCGACCTTCGCCGCTGGCGGACGCTGGGCTCCGCCCCGCTTCATCTCGCGCATCGCGGCCCCCGACGGCTCGTCCACCGACGTCCCGGCGCCGGCCTCCCCGCGGCAGGTGATGACACCTGCCGAGGCCTACGTGGTCACGGACCTGCTCACGAGCGTCACGAGCGAAGGCGGCACGGCGGCGCGGGCGGCACGGCTTGGGCGCCCCTCCGCGGGCAAGACAGGCACGAGCAACAACGCTCGCGATGCGTGGTTCGTGGGCTTCACGCCAGATACCGTCGCCGCCGTCTGGGTAGGCTTCGACGATCGGCGCTCCCTCGGACGGCGCGAGAGCGGAGGTCGCAGCGCGCTGCCGATCTGGATGGACGTCGTGCGCGCGGCGGACCGGGACCGACCGGTCGTCGACTTCCCGCGGCCAAGTGGCGTCGTCACCGCGCGCATCGATCCGGCGACGGGGCTCTTGGCTTACGACGGGCAAGAGGACGCCATCGACGAGATCTTCCTCGAAGGCACGGTCCCCCAGGAGCATGCGCGCCCGCCGGAGATCGCCGACCCTTCGACGTTCTTGATGGAGCAGCTCGGAGGCACCGCCGCGGAGGACGACGAGGACCAACCGGTGGACGAGCCGTGAGGAGCACCCCCGCGCTCCTGGCCACGGGCTCTCTCACCGCACGTCCTCGGATACACCGAGAGGTGCCGTGAGCCTGCGCTGGCGCTTCCTGCTCCTCTTTTTGCTGGCGGCGTTCGTGCCTTTCGCGGCGCTCTTGGCCGTGGTCCAAAAGAGCCTCGTCGCGGCGATCGAACGCGAGCATCGATCGCAGCTCGACGCACGCGTCGCCTCCGCGCGGCAGCTCCTCGCGCAACGAACCCTCGACGATCGGCGTGCGCTGAGCGCCCTGTGCGAACATGATCCTCTGTTCGAGAGCGTCGCCCTCGACCTCGCGACCGGACCCTTCGACCCGCCGCGAGAGCGCGCGCTCGCGGCCCCGCTGCGCCAGCGGATGCGCAGCCTCGGACTCGACGCGCTCTACGTCCTCGACGCCCGCGGCGGCCCGAACCGCGGGCGCCTCCTTGGCGCCGGCCACCTCCAGCAGTCCTCCGGGCGCCGCCTTCCGGAGCTCGTCGATGCCCTCGTACGCCGCGGCGGCGAACCCTTCGTCCACGAGCTGCGGGTGCCCGGGGAAGGGGCCACGCGGGTCTTGCTGCAGGGATGCCTCGTGCGGCGCGGCGAAGTGGCCGTCGCGCTCCTCGCGGGCCGGCGGCTGAGCCCCGAGCTCCCCGCGCGCCTGCTCGGGGACACGGCTCCGGTGCAATTCGCTCTCGTCAGCACGGACGCGGACGAAGCCGTGGAGGTCGCACGTTTCGACGACGCGGACGGCACGACGACGCTGCGCCTGGTGGCCTCCCTCGACGACGGACCGGTGCGGCGCGAGATCCGCGCGCTGCGGAAGCGCACCCTTTACATCGCGCTCGGAGCGCTGCTCGTGGCGTTCCTCGCGGCGCTCCTGATGACCTTCGCCCTCACCCGCCCCCTGGGCGAGCTGGAGGCCGCTGCATGGAGGGTGGCCCGCGGCGACCTCGACTCCGAGCTCCCGGTGACCGACCGCGGCGAGCTCGGCCGTACGATGCGCGCGTTCAACGCGATGACCCGAGAGCTGGCCGCGACACGCAAGAAGCTGTTGCGAGCCGAGCGCATCGCAGCGTGGCGCGAGGTGGCCCGGCGCATCGCCCACGAAGTGAAGAACCCGCTGCAGCCGATCCAGATGGAGATCGAAACGATGCGTAAGCTCCACGCTCGGCAGCACCCCGACTTCGACGCGGAGTTCGAAAGCTCGACGCAGCTCATCCTCGAGGAGGTCAAGCGCCTCAACGCGATGGTGAGCGAGTTCAGCCGCTTCGCTCGACTCCCACGCCCCCGCCCCGAGCCTCTCGACCTCCGCGAGGTCGTCCAGCACGTCGTGAGCCTCCACGCCGCCGGGGATGTCGCCGTCGATCTCGCGCTCGACACCGAGCCGGTCGTCGTCCGGGCCGACCGCGAACAGCTCACCCAGGTCCTCGTGAACCTCGTGCAGAACGCCATCGACGCGGCCCGCGCGAGGCATGGCGCCGGTGGCGGACGGGTGCGCGTCCACTTGGAGACCGATGACGAGGGCGCCACGCTCACCGTCGCCGACAACGGCGTGGGCATCGACGCCACCGCGCGCCTCAAGGTCTTCGAGCCCTACTTCACCACGAAACCCGAAGGGACAGGGCTGGGTCTGGCGATCGTCCACCGCATCGTCGGCGACCACGGGGGCTCCGTCGACATCGCCGACGGCATGGACGGTGGCGTCGCCTTCGTGGTGACTTTGCCGCGGCGAGGCCCTCCGCCCGAGATCGAGGCCTCCCTCGGCGAGAGCGATCTGCCCTTGGGACGGTCGCGCTCGCGCTGACCCCGCCTGGCACGGCGCTCGCTTGAGACCGAGGCGAAGATGCCGATCTGCCCCCGCTCCTCGCACCTCCTCCGGTCCCATGCGCTCATCGCCTCGGCCGCTGTTGGCGCGCTCCTTTCGGTGGGCTGCTCGGGCTCGCTGACCACCCTCCAGCCCGCGCGCACCGTGCCGGCGGGGCACGTTCAAGCCACCACTTCGGTGCAGCTGACGCCTCCCGTCGGCCTCGCCCGAGACACCTTCGAAGCCCTGCAAACGCTGAGCTCCTTGGATGCGGATCCCTCCGCCGACGACCTCGAAGCGGTGGTCGATTCGGCCACCGCCGCGCTGGTACAGCCACCCTCCATCGACTCACAGCTGGGCCTGGCGGTGGGCCTCAGCCGGCGCCTCGAGCTCGACGCCCGCGTCGGCGCCACCTCCGCCGGAGGCGGGGTCCGTCTGCAGTGGCTTCGGCAGCGGCCGGGCATCTACGGCGCCATCGGGTTCATGGCCAACGCCCACTACGGTCACTTCCCGATCGAGCGCTTCGCTCCGCGAGTGCAAGTCGACCGCTTCCGACGCGTCGACTACTCCGTCCCCCTCGTGCTCGGCTACAGCCGCCGGCGCGTCCACCTCTGGGCGGGGCCCAAGCTCGTGCTCTCACGCTACCGCGCTCGCGTCGGCGTCTGTGTAGCCGACGACGACGGTTCCTGTACGCAGGAGGCGAGCCTGCGCGTCTCGGGCCGTGCACGATACCTCGCGGGCCAGGTTGGCATCGGCCTGGGCAGCCGGCGCTTCTGGTTCGCCGTCGAGGTAACCGTCGCCCGCGCCCTCATCGACGCCGACCTGGGCCTCGACATGCCGCGCCGGCCCACGATGGAGGCACGGCGAACCGTACGGGGCCGCGTCATCACCCCTGCCATCGGCCTGATGCTCTGGCTTTAGAGCTTGTGCGCGCGCTCGCTCTGGCCCGGGGCCTCCACTATGGTACACCGGCGAGGCCATGATCTCGGAGACCTTGATGCGCTTGCTCCCCGCCGCCGCGCTGCTGCTCGCCAGCGCGATGCCTCTGTCTTCCGCTGCTGCCCAATCCGGCGGCGAGGACCGGGCGCGGCTCCACTTCCAGGCGGGAGCCTCGTACTACGAAGCGGGCGACTACGAAGACGCCCTCCGTGAGTTCCGGCGCTCCTACGAGCTGAGCGAGCGACCCGAGCTCTTCTACAACATCTCCCTGTGCTACCAGCAGCTCGACGACCTCGAGCAGGCCGCGAGCTACCTCGAACGCTACCTGGCCGCGGTGCCCGACATCCCGAACCGCCCCAACCTGGAGCGACGTCTGGAGCACTACCGGACGCGCCTCGCATCCCAGGCCGAGACGAACGGCGCGGACGCCAACACCAGCACCAACAGCGACGCCAGCACCAACAACGACGCCAGCACCAACGAGAGCGCGAGCGAGGCCGAGGGGGCCGCCGACGGCTCGGATTCGTCGGCGGATCGAGACGACCTCGCGGACAGAACCCGCGAAGAGGACCCACCGTCCGGCCGCGGCGCGAACGTGCCGGCGATCCTCGGCTTCGCGCTCGCCGGCGCGGGCGCGGTGATGCTCGGCGTCTCCGGCGGCCTCGCGTTGGCGAAACGAAGCGAGCTCGACGACGCGGGCTGCCGGCCGAACTGCTCTTCGAGCGACGTCCGGAGCCTGAAGCTCCGGGCCGCCTTCGCCGACGTAGGGCTGGGCCTCACGGTCGCGGGAGCTGCCCTCGGCGTGATCTTCCTCGTCGTCCGTGGCGGGCACGACGACGACACCGAGGCCCGTCGCCTTCGCGTGGAGCCCTACGCCGGCCCGCGCAGCGCCGGGGCGTCCCTGCGCGTCACCTTCTGAAGCAACCCCTCGCGATCGAGAGCCCCGCTGTCACCCCTCGAACGTCTTCGAGGTTTCCTCAGCTGGCCGCGCACGCCAGGGACGTTTCAAGGGGCTGCTCGCTAGGGCCCAATGGGCCGCAGACTCGCGTGCGGCGGCAGCGCGACACGATCGAGCGTCCGCGGCGGCCCAGCTCCCGTCATCTCGTCGAGCTCGACACGGGTGACGAGGAGCGTGTCCCCGTCACGCACGAGGCGCAGGAGGGTACCGGCACCCGCCCACCAGCAGCGGACCTGGAGCAGCGCGCCCTCGCCGGGCTCGTGCGTGCACACCCCGGCCAGGCGTCCGAGCGAGCGAAACTGCCGGCGCCCCTCGTCGAAGATCAAGACCAGCGCCGCCTCGGTGGTGGGCACGCCCTCCGGGTTCGCCGGCGCCTCCGTCAGCCGGAGGGCCACGGCGACCTCGGGATCCTCCTCGGGCGTCGGCTCGGCTGGGGAAGGCGCTGGCGCCGACGCGCAACCGGCAAGCGCCAAAGCCGCAGCGACCCGCCTCATGTCTCGGCTCCATAGGCCTTGAGCTTGCGCTGCAGTGTGCGCCGGTCGATCCCCAGCGCGACGGCGGCGCGGGTAACGTTCCCGCCGTGGGCCGCCAGGACCTGCTCGATGTGCCGCCGCTCGACCTCGGCCAGGCTCGCGTCCACGGTCGGCGGCGCGAGCGGTTGCGGCGGTGTGGCCCGCCCGAAAATCGAGCCGGCGATCATGCGCCGCGCGAGATCCCCGTCGATGTTGTCGCCCTCGGCGAACAAGGAGGCACGCCGCAGGACGTTGAGCAGCTCCCGCACGTTCCCGGGCCAGTCGTAGGCTTCCAGCGCAGCGAGGGCCTCCGGGCTCAAGGTCGCCGAGACGCCGAGGCGGGCCAGCAGGTGCTCGGCCAGCGGAGCAATGTCCTCCCGGCGCTCCCGCAAGGGCGCCAAGGCGAGCGGAAAAACCTGGAGTCGGAAGTAGAGATCCTCGCGGAAGCGTCCCCCCTCGACCTCTCTCCAGAGATCGCGGTTGGTGGCCGCGACGATGCGCACGTCGACGGCCTGCTCTCCCGACGCCCCCACCGGGCGTACGCGGCGCGTCTCCAGGACACGAAGCAGCTTCGCTTGGAGCTCGGTGGGAAGCTCGCCCACCTCATCGAGGAAGAGGGTGCCCCCCTCCGCCTCGCGGAACAGCCCCTTGCGATCCGCCGTCGCACCGGTGAAAGCCCCACGTTTGTGACCAAAGAGTTCGCTCTCGAAGAGCTCCGGAGGGACGCACGCGGCATTCATCGCCACGAAGGGCTTGTCACGCCGTGGGCTCGCCTCGTGGAGGTGGCGGGCGACGACCTCTTTGCCCGTCCCGGTCTCGCCCACGATGGTCACCGTCTCTTCCGTCGGGCCGACGGTCCGAACGAACTGCCGGACGTGCGCCATCGACGCGCTCCGGCCCACCAGAGGCACGACCCGCTCGGCATCGGGAACGACCCTCCGCACATCGTCGACGGCCTGCTGCAACAGAGGCTGAAGCTGCTCGGCGTCGATGGGCTTCTCGACGAAAGAGAACGCCCCCAACTGCATCGCTTCGACCGCGGCCTGCACGGTGCCGTGACCTGTCAACACGATGATCCGAGTTGGCGAGCCGCCCCGGCGACGGAGCACGTCCAGCCCGCCCATCCCCTTCATGCGCAGATCCAAGAGCGCCGCGTCGGGCGGCCGATCGCCGGTCAGATGCACCAGCGCCTCCTCCCCGGACGCGGCCTCCACAACCTCGAAACGACCTCGCCGCAAGGCCTTGCCGATCGCGAACCGAAAGGCGGCATCGTCGTCCACCACGAGCACCCGACCGGCGCTCATCGCGCCCCTCCAAGGACCTGCAACGCGCGGCCACGCCCCGCCCGCGGTAGGCTCACCCGCGCCACCGCGCCTCCCCGCGGGTCGTCCTCGAGCGCAATCCGACCGCCCATCGCTCGCACGATCATGTAGGAAGTATAGAGCCCGAGGCCCGTCCCTTCCCCCGGAGGTTTCGTGGTGACGAAGGGCTCGAAGAGCCGCCCTTGCAGCCCCTCGCTGAGGCCGGGCCCCTCGTCACGCACTTCCAGCACGACCTCGTCGCCGACCACCTGGGCCTGAACCCAGACGACGGTCCCGCTGCTGTCTCGGCTCGCATCGACGGCGTTCTGCAGCAGGTTGACGAGCACCTGAACCAGCCGATCGGGATCCGCCGCGACGCTCGCGCCGGCGACGGACGCGTCCACTTCGATCGCCGCAGCGCTGCGCCCGCCCGCGGTCACGATGGCCCGCGCCCGCTCGACGACCGCCGACAGCGGGACCTCTCCGTCGATCCGGGCGCGCACGAGGTCGCCCCCGGTGAGGAGCGCCTGCGTGATCCGCCCGAGACGGCGCGTCTCGTCGCAGATGAGTCGAGCGGACTCGTCGATGTCGTTGCGCGCTTCGCTGGGGACGAGCTCTCCGAGGACTCGACGCATGTCCGCCGCCAAGGTCGCAATCGTCGCAAGCGGCGTGTTGAGCTCGTGGGCGACGCCTTGGGCGACTCGCCCAAGGGAGGCCAGTCGCTCGGCCAGCATGAGCTGCTGCTGGGCCAAGGTGGCTTGCGTCCGGTCGATGTAGAGGTTCATCACCCGAGGCCCCGCGCCGGCGTCGGAGTCGATGGGGAAGACCATCATCTCGTACACACGCTCGCTTCCATCCACCGAGGCAGCGAAGCGGCAGCGGCCCGGCTCCCCTCGCTGACGTGCCTGCGCCACGGGGCAGCGGCCCTCGATGTCGGATTCGCAGGGCCGACGTTCCCCGGGACACTCCCAGCGCCCCGCAGGTCGACGCTCGGCCAACTGCTCGGCGCGCTTGTTGCGCCACAGAACATGCCCATCGTCGTCGATGACTTCGAGCCCCGCCTCGAGCTCGTCGAGGGTATTCGACAAGAGCTGGTACTCGAGCGCCGCCCGGTCCCGGGCCGCCTCGAGGGCGCGCTCCCGATCTCGGAGCTCGGCGACGGCATGGGAGACGATGTAGGCGACCCCCGCCACCGTGAAGACATACGCGAAGATGGGCAGGACGATGTCGAGGGGAGGCTTCGGTGCCCACACACCGCCGCGGAGCGCAGGGACGAGCTCCGGGAGCGCCAGGAGCGCGGTACCCGCAAGGGCCGCCCCGCACGCGACGAGGGTCCAGCGCGGGCCACCAAGGATGGCGATGAGCGCGACGTGGAAGATGTAGAAGCCGACGAAGGGACAATCGATGCCGCCCGCCGCCCACAACAGGACCGTAAGCATCACGAGGTCCGCGAGCGCCTGGGCGACCAGTGGCCCGCGCCCTTGCCCCCCGAGCGCGTCGCTCCGGAGGTTTCGCCAGAGGTAGACGTTGTAGCCTGCACCGAGCAGCGCGATGCCAAACATCACTCTCCAGGCGACGTCGCCCAACACGCCCGCGTAGCCGAGGAGGCCCGCCATCAGTGCCCCGAGCATGGCGACCCAACGCATCCGTATGAGCCACCGCAGGCGATCCCACGCAAAGTCGCCGGCTTCGCGGTCGACGAGGAACGGAGACGGCGAAGGGCTCACGGCCATGCGAGGAGTCTGGGGCCAGGAGCGCGGAAGATCGAGGGCGCAGCCCGTCGCAGAGGCCCCAAAGGAGGCGAGCGGATCGATCCGGTGCACGGAGGAGGGTCGCACCTCAGGGGGGCGCGGCGCGCTCGTCCTCGGACTCCAAGAAGAGCCGGACGTCCGGCCGCCCCAGGCGCCAGACCATGAACAGATGCGCCCCGAGGTTGATCCCGGCGAACACGACGAGGGTGACGATCAGCCAGTCGAAGCGACTCTCCCCGCTGCGCAACAGACCGCCCGTACCCGCGTCGAAGAGCGCCAAGAGCTCCGGGGCGATACGGTAGCTGTGGTAGAGCGTGCTCGCGAGGTGCAGGCCGATCCAGACCACGTTGGCCACCAGCGCCTGCCGCAGCCACCACAACGCATGAGGGCTGCGCAACGTCAGCAGCAGCGCTCCGATCAAGAGCATCGAGGACAGCAAGATGTTGCCCACCCCGAGCGGCCGGCGGTTGGGATCGCGCCGAAAGGCCTCCAGAAACCGGGCGTCGGCTTCGCGGGTCCGAGCGACCGGACCGATCGCCTCGGCTCGACGTGCCTCGAAGCCCGCCACCGACTGAACCCCCCGATAAACCCCGTAGCTCCCCATGACCGTGAGAAACATGGCCAGAAGGAGGGCGGTCCGAGCCGCGCGCCGCTGCACCGAGTCGCTCACCCCCCCACGATACCCTCGGCCCGGCGCCGGCGCCGCCCGGCGAATCCGGGCGGGCGGCGTTGGGCGGAAACCGGGGGGATCTCCGCAAATTCGCAGGATTGCGGGGGTTGGGAGGACCCAAGGAAGAACGAGCCCGCGTGTCCGTAACCCGTACAGAAGCCCCGGCTCGGGAACTCTCGCAGCGGCGAGGTGTCCAACGGCCGGGCGAGAGCTGCGAGAGAACTGCGAGGAGAGGTGCGGATGGAACTGCGGGTGAACATCGTGCTGCTGCTGCTGCTCGCAGGTGCATGGGCCCAGCTCACCGCCACCACGCCCACCGTCGCCTTCGCTGCGACCGACCCCGGGACCGTCGAGCTGGCGCGCATGGAGGATCGCTTCGCTCGCGACCGAACCGACGTCGCGCTCGCCCGCCGACTGGCCGAGGCCTACCTCGACCTCGAGCGTCCCGGTCTCGCCGTCGCCGCGCTGCGCAGCGGCGACCCCGCCATCCTCGAGCACCCCGTGGTCGCCCATCGTCTCGCCCAGGCCTACGAGCAGAGCGGTCGGGTGCGCGACGCCCTCGCCACCGCCGACCTCGCGCTCGCGCGCTGTGCGCGGAGCCTCGGCACCTCCGACGCACCAAGTGGGACGGCGCTCCCGCGCTTCGCCTGCAGTGGGCACGAGCACGCGGTCCTGAGGGTCCACCGAGAAGCGCTCGGGTACATGGCCCGCTGGGGGGTCTCACGACCGCAAGCGGATCCACGCGCGCGCGTCGCCTACGACATCGCCTCTCGAAGCGCGCGCATCGCGCTGAGCGACTGAAACGGAGGCACAACGCTCGGCATCCCCTCGGCTCGCAGATGCGCCGGCGGTCCCGCCCAGTCCACGGATCCATCAACGATCGCTGTTGAGTTGGGCTGTAGGCAGCCGGGCCCCGCCGTCGGGCGCGGTCGATGTGCTATGCCCGCCCCATGAACGTCGTCCTCCTCGGCGCGACCCGCGGCATGGGCCAGGCCCTCGCCCGGCGCATGGCTCAGCGACACGACCGCCTCTTCCTCCTCGGTCGCACCGAAAGCGCGCTCGAGGACAGCGCGGCCGACCTGGCCGTGCGCGGCGCCGAGGTCGTCGGCACGCATCGGTGCGACCTCGAAGACACCGCCACCTTCGAGCCGGCGCTGGCCGCCGCATGGTCCGCCCTTGGCACCGTCGACGCGGTGGTCGTCACCGCGGGACTCTTCGCGACCCAAGAAGAGCTCGAGGCCGACCCTGCCCTGGCCGAGAAGCTCACGCGGGTGAACTTCACGAACACGGTGGTCTTCTGCGAGCAGGCCCGCAAACGCCTCCTCGACGCCGGTGGCGGGACGCTCTGCGTCTTCAGCTCCGTCGCCGGCGAGCGCGGCCGCAAGCCCGTCGTGATTTACGGGGCGAGCAAGGCCGGCTTGTCGCGCTACCTCGAAGGCCTGGACCACAAGTTCCGTCGCGAGGGGCTACGCGTCGTCACGGTCAAGCCGGGCTTCGTCAAGACAGGGATGACCGAGGGGCTCGACCCGCCACCCTTCGCCGGCGAACCCGACGAAGTCGCTGTCGCGGTCCTCGATGCGATCGACCGAGGCAGGCCGGTCGTCTACGCACCCGCGCCGTGGCGGTTCGTCATGGCCGTCGTCCGCCACCTCCCGCGGGCGGTGATGCGCCGGGTCGGCTTCTAAGAGCCCACCCCAGTGCTGCGCGCGCAGAGCCTCTGCCGCGTCCGCTCCCAGCACGAAGGGGGCGAGGATGCGCCACGCAGGGGCATGCTCTCGGCCGTGAGGCGCACGGAGAGGTATGAGGCCCGGGCGGAGGTGTCCGCTCGGGCCCGCGACGGGAAGCCGGGCTCAGGCGCGCGCGGCCTTGCTCGCCTTCTTGGCCGGCTTCTTGGCGCGCGCCTTGCCGTTGAGCTTCTTGCGGCCGAGGGCGGCGGCGAGTTCCGCAGCGCGGTCCGTCTTCTCCCAGGTGAAACCCTTGCCCGTGCGCCCGAAGTGACCGTAGGCCGCCGTCGGGGTGTAGATCGGACGGAGCAAATCGAGAGTCTCGATGATCGCTGCCGGGCGAAAATCGAAGACCTCCGAGACGACCTTGGCGATCTTCTCGTCGTCGACCACCCCGGTGCCGAAGGTGGTCACGTACACGCCGACGGGCTTGGCGACGCCGATGGCGTAAGCAACCTGCACTTCGCAGCGCGTCGCCAGCTTCGCGGCGACGATGTTCTTGGCGACGTAGCGCGTGAAGTACGCGGCGCTCCGATCGACCTTGGACGGATCCTTACCGGAGAAGGCGCCGCCACCGTGCCGACCCATGCCGCCGTAGGTGTCCACGATGATCTTTCGCCCTGTGAGCCCGGCGTCGCCGCAGGGCCCACCGATGACGAAGCGCCCCGTCGGATTGACGTGGAACTTCGTGCGTCGGTCGATCATCGACTCGGGAAGGACCGGCTTGATCACCTCTTCGACGACCGCGCTCTTGAGCGCCCGGTGCCTGATGCCCTCGGCATGCTGCGTCGAGACGACGACGGCGTCGATGCGAGCAGGCTTGCCGTCCTCGTCGTACTCGACGGTGACCTGACTCTTGCCGTCGGGACGAAGCCACTCGAGGGTGCCGTTCTTGCGAACCTTGGCCAGACGGCGCGTCAGCTGGTGCGCCAGGTCGATCGGCAAGGGCATCAGGCTCTTGGTCTCGGCGACGGCGAAGCCGAACATCAGGCCCTGGTCACCGGCGCCCTGCTCCTTGTCCAGTCCCTGCCCCTCCGTCACGCCCCGGGAGATATCCGGGGACTGCGCCTCGATCGCCGAGAGCACCGCGCAGGTATCGGCGTCGAAGCCCATATCCGAGCTGGTGTAGCCGATGTCGCGGATGGCCTTGCGGACGATCTTCGGCACGTCGAGCACCGCCTCGGTCGTGATCTCGCCGGCCACGATGGCGTAGCCGGTCTTCACCATCGTCTCGCAGGCGACCCGCGACCTCGGGTCGTCCTTCAAGCAGGCGTCAAGGATGGAGTCGCTGACGGCGTCGCAGATCTTGTCGGGGTGGCCTTCGGTGACGGACTCGGAGGTGAAGAGGTGAGCTGCCATGGGTGCGCTGGTTCCTTCTCCGCCCGAAGGCGGTTGCTGCGATCGGGGACCCCTCCGACCGCGAAGACTGGGCTGGCGGAATAGCCCCCGGAACCGGGACGGTCAACTCGCCCCGGCACGACGGCCGTCGGATCGCCCTGGACTCGTCAGCGTGCGTCCGCCCCTTCCCGCTCGCGCCGAAGCACGTCGGCCCAGCGGATCCAGGCAGAGCCGGCGTGCTGAACGAAGTCGTTGCGCGCGTTGAGGTCGAGGGGCGAACCGGGCATGCCGCCCCGCGCCCCCACGGGGTCCGCGAAGAGGTGCGTGGGGCCCGGGCTCCAGCGCCATCGGAGCAGCATCCCAAGGCCACGCTCGATCAGCGCGCGCAGCTCCCTCGTCGGCTGCCCATGGTGGCGGAAGAGCTCGTAGGTCGACACGAACGCCTCGGTCCGTGAACCCACCGGTGTGAGCCGAGGGACGAGGAGCGGTCCGACGCCATAAGCGCCCGAAACACGCCAGGGGGTCTGGCCTTCGCGGTACTGGAGCGCGTCGTTGAACTCGAACCACCGCCGACAGAAGTCCAGCGCTTCGGGGCTGTCGACCCGCCCTCGGGCCTCGCCGGCGGCGATGCAGGTCCAATGCTCTTCACCGTAGTAATAACGGCTGCCGAGGAAGTCCCAGCCGGCGCCGGTCAGCCGCGCCATCAGGCGTCGCGCGGCCTCCAGGTTCGCCGCGTCGCCCAGCACCTCGTGGGCCTTGAGCAAGGCAAACGCGGCCTCACCGCTGTAGTACATGTGCTGCACATCGATCGGACGCTGTGCGCGCAGATCGTACTCGTGCATCAGCTCGCCGTCGTCACGCTGCTGAGCGCGCAGAAAGGCGGTCAGACCCTCGACGAGACGGCGCGCACCAGGATCGGGCGCCTTGGCGAACACTTCCGCTGCCGCGACCACCGTCAATGCCGACGAGCCGACGTCCGCGCGCGCCCCTTCAGCGATGCACGGGTGGTCACCGCAGCGCTGGATGCGGTTGCGCTCGAGCCAGCGGAGCGCGCGGAGCGCTCCCCGGCGCGCGCCTTCATGGCCGTGCAGCCGATCGACCTGCGCAGCGAAGTAGGTCGTCCCCGAATGACGCGGGAGGTTGTAGGGCTCGGCGCGCGGCGCGCCCGTCGCCGCATCGTAGACATAGGTCCAACGCCCGTCGGGGGCCTGGTGCCGAAGCAGGAACTCGACTCCCTCGACGGACGCGTCACGCAGTGCCTCCTCGGTGACTTCGACGCGCCGCGGGTACTCCGCTTCGGCGATGAGGTGCGTGCGAAAACGAAACAACTCGCCGTGCGCCAACAGCTCGTCCCGCTCGGCCCCGAGGTCGCGCGCGAGCCTCCCGATCAACGCGTCGAGGCGCACCCCTGGCGAAAGCTCAGGCACGGGCGTGCGCAGCGCCCCCTCGTAGTGACGGTTGGCGACGAGCTGTTGCGGCGTGATGTAGCGCTCGCGCCCGCGAAGCGACGCGCCGAGTCCCTCGCGCATGGGGACGAGGGCGAACATCTCGAGCAGGGGCCACCGTGGGGGGAGCGGCCCCTGGCCGAGGGTCACCTCCACCGTAAAGCGCACGCGCCCCTCGTCCCGCGCCCGCCACTCGTCCAGGGAGGTCAGGCGCCGGTTCGCGAGGAAAGCATCCGCCGCCTCCACGACGGCCGCCTGGAGCTCCGATCCGCCAACGTAGGTCACGACGGGGATCCCCCGCGTCCAGGCGGTCACGAAGATCGGTCCGGCCGCCTCGTACCCTTGGGACGCGGGCGCGGGCCTCGGCTCCCCGAGGCGCGCGGCGTCGAGCAGGGCGAGCGCCCAGCGCCCCTGCGCCCGGGTCGGGGGCGCGATCGTGTCGATGTGCACGCGCCAACGCACAACGAGCGCGGTGAGCAGCAACGCAGCGGCCCACAGCGCCAGCCCGCGGGTCAATCGTCGCCGCGTCATGGGCGCTCGACATCGGGCGGCTCGGCCTCGTCGCGAGCCGAGCGAGGCGCGAGGAGCCAGAGCTGCACGGCGGGAAAGACGACCAGATAAGGGACGAGAAGGAGCGCGACGGCGGCGAGGATCGCCGCGCCCCCCAAACCCACGGGGCCGTAGAGGCCGGCGAGGTTGCCCGCCGTGATCGCGAGCGCCGTGACGAGCGCCAGGCCCACGGCCAGCGCGCCGGCCGCGACCGCCCTGGCCACGGACCGAGCCCACCTTTGGCCCGTGAGCAGGCCAAGCCCGGCGACGGCCAGACCCATGGCCAGAAGCGTCGCGCCCACGTCGACGGGCCACCACCGCGCGGGCAACAGCCCCCACACGCCTACGAGCAGCAGCGCCGCAACGAGCACATCCAGCCCGCCCATCAAGGGGTGGCGCATTCGCGCCTCGAGGCCCTCGTTCATCGCCCGACCCTATAGCACGGCTCGGGTCGCTCTCAGCGAACCCGGATGGACGCCGGGACGCCGCGCTCGATGAGGGTGTCTCCACCGAAATTCGCGTCGTCGCGCTCGGGATGGTCGAGGGTGTAGTGGAGCCCCCGGCTCTCCTTGCGAGCGATGGCGCACTGGACGATCAGCTCGGCCACCACGGCGATGTTTCGCAGCTCGAGCATGTCGCGGTTGACGAGGTGCGCCCAGTAGTACTCGCGGATCTCCTCCTGGAGGAGCGCGATGCGCCGGGCGGCTCGGCGCAAGCGCTTGTCGCTGCGCACGATGCCCACGTAGTTCCACATGAAGCGTCGCAGCTCGTCCCAGTTCTGGCTGACGACGACGGCCTCGTCGGAGGGAACGGCGCTCCCCGGGTCCCAGTCGGGGACGTCGATCTCGGGGTGGGAAAGCGAGGTCGCGTCGGCCAAAGCCTCGGCGGCGCGGTGCCCGTAGACGAGCCCCTCCAGGAGCGAGTTGGAAGCCAGCCGGTTGGCTCCGTGCAAGCCCGAGCAGCTCACCTCGCCGATCGCCCACAGCCCCGGCAGCGTCGTGCGCCCATCCTTGTCGACGACG
>JALVDI010000392.1 GCA_027009115.1 Polyangiaceae bacterium
CGCGTGGCGCCGCTCTGGAACCCGGACCTCAACGACGGCGTCATCATCAACTTCGCGCCGCTGTGGCGTCTCGTACCCCAGCACCGTTCCTGGCAGAAGGAGTGCAAGAAGGTCTGGGACAAGCTGGCCCGTGGCGACTACGACTGGGCCCACCTCGCGATGCGCCTCTGGCCCGAGCGCGTGGTCCCGAAGTGCGCCAAGGACCGGAGCCTCGCCATCGCCCACGGCCTCGAGGATGTCTTCTGGGAGGAAGATGATGGCGGGAAGTGGCACGAGAAGACGGTGTCGAAGGAAGTCGTCCAGCAGCTCATCGAGGAACGCACGTCGCCTGCCGTGAAGGCCGCCCTCGAGGACCTGCTCAGTGCGCCCGCACCCACCAAGAGCTCACGTGCCCGACGGAGCGGCGGGCGCCGGCGGCGGTCCGCTCGCGCCGCGGCGTCGACGCCGCGGCCGAGGGGTAATGGGACGCCTGCGCGCGCCTCCCTCGACGCACGCACGCTCGAAGCCGTGAAGCAGGCGATCGCGGCCGCCAGCGATGGCGCCAGCAAGTCCGACGTCATGGGCGCAACCGGCATCAGCGCCAGCGAGTGGAACGCCGCCATCCGCGAGCTGCTCGCCCAGGGCGTCGTCACGAAGACCGGCGCCGCCCGTGGTACCCGCTACCATTTGGCGGACGGGAGAGGGAGCGAATGAGCCAGGAGGAGGCTCCAGCATGACAGAGCCAGCAAGCTTGGGTGCTCAGCACGGGCTCGTCCGCCTCCAGGCCCTCGGCTACCGATGCCTGAGGTACGTCGACCAGCCTCTCCTTCCGTTCCAGATCCTGGTCGGCCCGAACGCCAGCGGGAAGTCTACGTTCCTCGATGTCGTGGGCTTCCTCGGCGACCTGCTGCAGACCGACCTGGACACCGCGGTGCGGGGGGACGCTCGCCTGGGGATTCCGCATCGAGCGCCCGACCCTCGACAGCTCACCTGGATGCATGGCCGCGATCGCTTCGAGCTGGCGGTCGAGCTCGCGATTCCTGTGGAGCGCCGCACCGGCGGCAACGCCACGTATCAGCGGGTGCGCTACGAGGTGGGCATCGCCACCGGCGGCTCCCCTTGCGTGGACACGGAGAGTGTGTGGCTTGTCCGCGAGGGGCGAGGATCTGTCCGTCGCCAGATCGACCTCTTCCCATCACCGCCCGCCCCCCCGGAGCACGTCGTCCGGCAGCCGAGGCGGAAGACGCCGGCCGGGTGGAAGAAGGTCGTATCCCGCGGTGAGGGGGGCAAAGCGTACTTCATGTCCGAGACGACGGGCTGGAACGCACCGTTCGCACTCCCACCCGAGAGGGCCGCGCTCGCCAACCTGCCCGAGGATCGAGAACGCTTTCCCGTAGCTCTGTGGCTGCGCGACACGCTCAAGGAAGGGGTTCGCCGCATGGCTCTCTCGGGCGAGGCGATGCGCCGGCCGGCGCCACCGACCCGCAAGGCGGGCTACCTCCCTGACGGCTCGAACATGCCCTATGTGGTGCACAGGCTGGAAGAAGAGGCTCCCGAGCGTTTCTGCCGCTGGCTCGACCACGTCCGCGAGGCCCTGCCGGACATCGAGCGAATCGCAACGGAGGAGCGAGCCGAGGACCGCCACCGCTACCTCGTCATCCACTACACAAGTGGGCTTTCCGCACCATCGTGGCTGGTCTCGGACGGCACCCTGCGCATGCTCGCGCTCACCCTGCTCGCCTATGCCCCTGACGCCAAGGATGGCATCCACCTCATCGAGGAACCCGAGAACGGTATCCATCCTCGGGCTGTGGAGACGGTATTTCAAGCGCTCTCGTCGGTCTACGATGCGCAGGTTCTCCTCGCGACCCACTCACCCGTGATCCTGGGGATGGCCCGGTCCGAGCAGATCCTGTGCTTCGCCCGCAACGCCGAGGGGGCGACCGATGTCGTGCCAGGGTCGGATCACCCGCGACTTCGTAACTGGCAAGGCACATTGGACCTTTCGAGCCTGTTTGCCGCGGGAGTGCTGGGATGACGGATCTCGTGTGCCTGGTGGCGGACAAGAACATCGAGGCCGCCCTCGCGGGGTTGCTCGACAGGCGCCGGGAGTCGCTGGGGCTGCGAAGGCTGGTGCACGAGATCACGGTCCATCAACGCCGCGATCCGGGTTGTTATCATGGAGGGCCCGAGATGCTGCGCGGGCTCCTGGGTGCGCAGCGGACCCGAGGGCTATTGGTCTTCGATCAGGCATGGAAGGGCAACCCGCACGCGTCGGCGGCCGAGACCGAAGGCGCCATCCGCGGGCGGTTCCAGCAGCTCGGGATCTCCGATCGGGCGGAGGTGGTGGTCCTCGATCCGGAGATTGAGGCGTGGGTGTGGAGTCGCTCGCCGCATGTGGACGACGTACTCGGATGGCGTGGCGCCACGCCGACGCTGCGGCGGTGGCTGCGCGAGCGCGACCTGTGGCCGGAGGGGCATGGGAAGCCCGCAGATCCCAAGGCCGCCATGGAACGCGCTCTGTACGAGCGGCGCATTCCGCGCTCGTCCTCGCTCTATCGCCAGCTTGCCGAGCGGGTCAGCCTCACGAGCTGCCAGGACGCGGCGTTTGACCGCCTGTGCCAGGTTCTACGAACCTGGTTTCCGGCGGCGGAAGGGGGCGAGGCATG
>JALVDI010000393.1 GCA_027009115.1 Polyangiaceae bacterium
AAGGTCGCGCGGCTCTTCGATTCACTCCTGCCCACCGCGCGCATCGACGCCCCCTCGCCGTTTCAGGCGCTGTGCCGCGCGCTCGCCGAAGGGGAGGACGACGACACGCTGATCGAGCGCGTCCGAGGGGCGCTCGCGGTCCGCGACCCGGAGGCAGCGACCGCACACCTTCGGCGTCTCGCCCGCGCGACCGCGTCGCCTTTCGGTCCCCTCGGCCGCGCCCGGAGGCCAGCGCTCGGACCGACCCTCTTGGATGAGGCCTCGCAGGCAGCGGATGTGGACGCCGCCCTGTGCTTTCTGAGCGATTTTCTCTTGCGCGGCGGCTCGGCTTGGGCGCGGATCCTCGCCGAGGAGCCCCGACTGCGCCGCCGCCTCCTCGGACTCTTCGGAGCGAGCCCTACGCTCGCCCGCAGCCTCGTCGGGCACCCCGAGTCCTTCGGTGAGGTGGTCCTTGGCCCCTCTGCCCCGAGCCCGGCCGCCATCGCCGAAGCGCACGACGCCGTCGACGTCGAAAGCGAGTCCTTCGTCTCGGACCTGCGGCGGGTGAAGCGCCGGCTGATACTGAAGATCGGCCTGGCCTACGTCGGCGCCGAGCTCGACCTGCGCCGGACCGAAGCGCTCCTCACGCTGCTCGCCGACGCACAGATCCGGTGCGCGTTCGAGCGTTCTCTCCGCGAGCTCGCTGCCCCGACGAGCGGCCTGGTCGTCGTCGGCATGGGCAAGCTCGGCGGCGCAGAGATGGGCTTTGCCTCCGACCTGGACCTCATCTTCCTCTACGACGGGGACCGAGAGAGCGGCGAGAGCCAGCACCCCCAGGAGCTCTTCGCGCGGGTCGCACAGCGGGGGATGCGCCTGCTGTCCCAGCCCGACGGTGAGGGACCTGGCTACGAGATCGACACGCGGCTGCGCCCGAGCGGCTCCCAAGGTGTGCTGGTGACCTCCCTGGCGAGCTTCGAGCGATATCACCGCGAGCGTGCCCACGGCTGGGAGCGACAGGCCCTCACCCGAGCCCGCGTCGTGTTCGCGACGGACGCCTCCCTGCGGGCGCGAGTCGAGCGAACGATCGAGCGCACGGCCTACGCCCGCGGCCCCGCCGACCCCAGGCAGCTGGCCGTGCTACGGGGCCGCATGCAGCGGGAGCTGGCGGGGGAGCATCGCGACCGCTACCACCCCAAACTAGGTTACGGTGCGCTCGTGGACGTCGAGCTCGCCACCCAGTGGCTGCAGATGCGACACGGGGCCGACCCGCGGGTTCGACAGCGACACACGCTCGAAGGACTCGGGGCACTGCACGCGGCCGGCTACCTGGGAGCCAACGAGGCCGAGAGCCTCCAGGACGCCTACGCGCTGTTCCGCCGCGTCGAGCAGGCCCTGGCGTTGCTCCAGCGCTCGGACGGCTCCCTGACCTTCGGAGGTCCACGGGCCCAGACGGTTGCCCGCGCCATCGGGCTGCGCTCGCGCGATGGCGTGATGGCGGACGCCGTCCTGCGCGCAGAGTGGGAACGAAGGGCCACCGAGGTACGAAGGATTTTCGACGCCCGGGTGGCGCCCGTCGATGCCCCCCCACCGTGGGAAGAGGCGTCGTCGTGAGGGTGCTGCTCGTCCAGCCCGAGGCCTCGCTCAGAGAAGCCATCGAGCGCGCGCTGGTCGGCGCCGGACACGAGGTCGTCTGCGCCGAGAGCGGCGAGCAGGCGATCGATCGCTTCGTCCAGCGACCGTGCGGTGCGCTGGTCGTGGACCTCGACCTCCCGGGCCGGAACGGCGCCGCGACCATCGAATCGATCCGCTGGGCACCTCTAGGCAAGGGCATCGCCGTGGTGTTGACGGGTGCGCGAGCCAATCCCGAGGAGCTCCGCGCGGTCGCGCGCAGGCTCGGCGTGGAAGCCGTGGCCGATGCTCAACCGGCCGCGATCGCCGCGCGTCTCGTCTCGATCGAGCCGGCCGAAGTCACGCGCGAGGTCCCCACACCCGAGGACACCGAGGAGCCCCCGGACGACCTCTACCCACCCGACCGAGCGACGTCTCCGGCGTTCGACCCCGACGGTGATCGCGAAGGCCGCGACGTGGAGCGCCGCGCCGGCGCGATCGAGCGCTCTCCTCAGCGAGCTGGCCGCCTGGAAGACATCCCCTTCCCGCGGCTCGTCGCGAGCTTGGCCGATGCGCGAGCAACGGGCGCGCTCGTCCTGACCTCCGCCGGCGACCCACGCCAAACCACCACCGGCGAGTCGCCCAAGAAGGTCGTCTTCTTCCGCAACGGCATCCCGATCCACGTACGCTCGAACTTGGTCGACGAGTGTCTCGGCCAGCTTCTCCGCCGACGTGGGCTCATCGACGAGGCCACCCTCGAGGAGTCCCTCGAACGCGTCCGTCAAGGGGCCGGCCGCCAGGGTGGGATCCTCGTCGCACTCGGGGCCATCACCCCCCACCAGCTCCGCGACACCCTCGAAGGGCAGCAGCGGGACAAGCTCTTCGACGTCTTCGCCTGGCCCGCCGGAGGCTTCGCGTTCACGGCGCGGATGACCCCGCCGGCGGAGACCGTCACCCTCGAGATGAGCCTCGCCGAGATGGTCTATTCGGGGATCCGACAGCGAGTTCCAGCGCAGCGGGCGCTCGCACGCCTCGACCCGCTGCTCGAACGCTTTGTTGCG
>JALVDI010000394.1 GCA_027009115.1 Polyangiaceae bacterium
TAAAGGTAGTCGGGGCTCTCAGCTCGCCTTCAGCTTGCGGACCGCCTCGGTGAGCTTCGGCACCGCCTCGAAGAGATCCGCGCGCAGGTAGTAGTCGGCGATGTCGGCGATGGGAGCGGTGCCGTCCGTCGGGTCCGCTTTGTTGATCGCCACGATCACCTTGCTGCCCTTCATGCCGGCCAGGTGCTGGATCGCGCCGGAGATGCCGATGGCGATGTAGAGCTTGGGCGCCACGACCCGGCCGGTTTGCCCGATTTGCAGCTCCGGGGAGACGTACCCCGCGTCGACCGCCGCGCGCGACGCTCCCATGGCCGCACCAAGGGCGTCGACCAGTGGCTCGACGACCTTGTGGAAGTTCTCCGCGCTGCCGACGCCGCGGCCGCCCGAGACGACGATGTCGGCCGCGGCGAGATCGGGCCGCTCGCTCTGGATCGTCTCGACGTTCACGACCCGGATCTTCCCCTCGGCGTCGGCAGGCGCGACCGGTGCGTCCTCGATCGGGCTCGCGCCGTCGGCCTCGCTCGCTGCCTCGAACTCCGACTGCCGCACGGTCACGACGTGCACCGGCGTGGTCAGCTTCAGCGTGCCGAACACGTTGCCGGCGTACATCGGCCGCGTGTACAGCAGCTCGCCGCCCTCGATGGCCACGCCGCTGATGTCGGAGGCGACGCCTGCATCGAGCTTGGCGGCGACCCGCGGCATGAGGTCCTTGCCGTAGGCGCTGGCGCACGCCGCGACGACGCCGTAGCCGCCGCTCTTGGCGACCTCCGCGACGGTGGGGGCGTAGGCCTCGGCGTAGTAAGGACCGGCGATCTCGGCGCGGAGCACCTTGCGCGCGCCGTACTTCGCGAGCTCTTCGGCGGCGCTCGCCGCACCCTCACCGATGGCGAGGATATCGTAGGCGCCGGAAGTTCCCTCGGCGACCTGCTTGGCGAAGGTCACGGCGGAGAGCGTCGTCTTCTGGGGCTTGCCGTCCGCGATCTCGGCAACGACCAATACGTCCGTCATCGTTCTCTCCTATCTCCTCAAAGGACCTTGGCTTCGCTGTGAAGCTTCTCGACGAGCTCGTCGACCGACTCGACGACGGTGGCCTTGCCCTCGCGCGCCGGCGGGAGCGCGAACTTCACGTACTCTTCGGTGCGCTTCGGCGTCACCCCGAGGGCCTCGAGGGTCGTCTCTTCGAGGGGCTTCTTCTTGGCGGCCATGATCCCCTTGAGCGAGGCGTAGCGGCCGCCTTCCGACTCCGGATACTTGTGGTCCTCGGGGGTGACGCCGTTCTTGACTGACTCCGGGTGCAGGATGCGGTCCGTGCTCGTCAGCACGCAGGGCATCTTGACCTCGATGGTCTGCACGCCGCCGTCGAGGGCGCGCGTGACCGTGAGGGTGTCGCTCCCCGGCTCGGTGCGGATCGACGTGGCGTAGTTGACCAGCGGCCAACCGAGCATCTCGGCCAGCTTCGTGCCCGCGACGTTCGAGTCGCCGTCGGCGGACTGCTTGCCCAGGAAGACGATGTCCGGGTTCTCTTTCTGCGCGACCGCCGCCAGCACCTGCGCGACCACGTGGGAATCGAGGGAGCTGTCTTCGGCCTCCACCAGGATGCCGCGCTCGGCGCCCATCGCCAGGCCCTGGCGGATCGTCTGGACCGCGTCCTTCGGGCCGATCGAGACGAGCACGACCTCACCGATGCGGTCGAGGGGCTTGCCGTCGTCGCCCTTCATGCCCTTCTTCGAGACGTCCTCGGTCAGCCGCAGGGCGGCTTCGAGGCTCCACTCGTCGAAGGGGTTCATCTTCCACTCGAGGCCGTCCGACGTGACCTTGGTTCCATCGTCGGAGACCTTCACCTTGTTCGCGTTGTCGGGGTCGGCAACGCGCTTGACCGGGACGAGGATCTTCACTCGTTCCTCCTTGGGGTGGGGTGAGACTGTCGGCGGTTTAGGAGTCTTGACGCAGCGAGTCAAGATGAGTCGCCGTTCAGTTGCGCAGTCGATGCCGATCTTCTGCGTCGCTCCGTGATCTGGCGCACGCCTGTCCGCACGTCACGTCCTCACGGCCTGGCACCGAGCGCGCTCAGCGGCGGCGAAGCCCGTCGAGAAAGAGCGTCGCGAACTGCCGTGCCGCCTTGCGGAGCTTCGCCGGCTCCGGCTCTTCCTCGGGGCCCAGCGCCCAGGTCAACGCGAGCCCATCGAGGCTTCCCCACAGGGACCGAGCGGCGACCTTGGGGTGGATATCGGCGCGGAACGTCCCCTCTTCTTGGCCGTCCGCGATCACCCGCGCCATCAGGTCGAGGTATCGCGTGAACAGGGGCGCGGCGTATTGCTTGAGCAGCCGCGAGCTCTGCCGCAGGTTGACCGTGATCACCTCGGCGAGGTCGCGCTGCCCTTCGAGGAGGCCGAGCTGCAGCTCGACGATCCGGCGCACCCGCTCCTCCACGCTCCCTTCGCTGTGCACCACGTCCTCCAAGATCGCGAGCAGGCGAGTGATGCGGTCTTCGAAGATCGAGATGAGGACGTCGTCCTTGTTCTCGAAGTAGAGGTAGATGGTGCCGTCCGCCACGCCCGCCGCCTTGGCGATCTCACTGACGCGCGTCGCGTAGAAGCCCTTACGGGCGAAGACCTTCGTCGCCGCCTGAAGG
>JALVDI010000395.1 GCA_027009115.1 Polyangiaceae bacterium
GTCGGACGAAGCGGCGGCGGACGAAACGGCGGCGGACGAAGCGGCTGGGGACGAAGCGGCTGCGGACGAAACAGCGACGGAGGAGGCGGGCGAATCGAACTGAGCCGCCGGCCAGCCCTCCGTCGCGACGCAGGGTGGGGTGGCAGCGGCGCGAAATGGCCCCACAGAGCATCGGAGGAGCTGCCCACGTGCCCAAGTCCCTGCCCGTCATCCAAGAGCCTGCGTCGAGCCTGAACAAGGACGGCTCGCGCAACTTCGTTCATCCCGCGGATGTCAAAGGTCGCTTCACGACCCGCCGCTGGATCACCTTCGCGGTGCTCTTGCTGATCTACGTCGCGCTTCCCTTCATCGAGGTCGGCGGGCGCCCCGCGGTGTTCCTCGATGTGGCGAGGCGGCGCTTCTATCTCTTCGGGGCGGCGTTCAACGCGCAGGACTTCTGGCTCGTCTTCTTTCTGCTGTCGGGGATGGCTCTGGTCCTCTTCATCGTGACGACCCTGTGGGGGCGCGTCTGGTGCGGTTATGCCTGCCCGCAGACCGTGTTCCTCGAGGGGCTCTACCGCCGTGTGGAGCGGCTCTTGGAGGGTCCGCGCAACCAGCGCATGCGCCGCAACGCGGCCCCGATGAGCTTCGACAAGGCCTGGCGCAAGGGGCTGAAGCATCTGTTCTTTCTGGCGCTCAGCTTGCTGCTCTCCCATGTCTTCTTGAGTTACTTCGTCTCGCTCCCCTCGTTGGCGCAGATGGTCCGGCGCAGCCCAGCCGAGCACCCCGAAGCCTTCGCCTGGATGGCGGCGACCACCGGCTTGCTCTACTTCAACTTCGCCTGGTTTCGAGAGCAGCTCTGCCTGATCATCTGTCCCTACGGCCGTTTGCAGTCGACCCTCACCGACGCGGACACGCTCGTCATCGGTTACGACAAGAAGCGCGGCGAGCCCCGGGGCAAGCGAAGCAAGCGCAGCACCGAAGAGCGCGGCGACTGTGTGGACTGCAAGCGTTGCGTTGTCGTGTGTCCAACGGGGATCGACATCCGCAACGGGCTCCAGATGGAGTGCATCGGTTGCGCAGCGTGTGTCGACGCCTGCGACGCGATCATGACCAAGCTCGGGCGCCCCACGGGGCTCGTCCGCTACGACTCGCTCAACGGTTTCGAAGGGAAGAAGAAGCGCTTTTGGCGTCCTCGGCTCGCCATCTACGTGCTCGCGCTCATCCTGTGGAGCGTCGGCTCGTACTTCGCCTTTTCGAGCCACGAGCCCTACGAGGCAAACCTCCTGCGCGCGCCGGGCGGCGCCCCCTTCACCGTCGAAGATGGGGTCGTGCGCAACACCCTTCAGGTGCACCTCGTCAACAAGACCGACGAGCCGCAGCGTTACCATCTGCGGGGCCTCGCTGACGACGCGGGCCTCGAGTACCAGATCCCCATCGCCGACGTGGAGCTCCCCCCCGGCGGTGACCGGCACCTCCCGGTGTTCGTCGAGCTGCCCCGCGAGAGCTTGCGGCCGGGGCTCCTCGTTCGGGTCGAGGTCCAGCCCGAGGGGGCGGGGGATCCGAAGGTGGTCGAGGCGCGTTTCTTGGGGCCTGGCGCGTGACGAGGGGTGCGACGAGCAGCTGCGCTCTGCCGAGCCTCTCTCTTGGGGCCTGGCGCGTGACGAGGGGTGCGACGAGCAGCTGCGCTCTGCCGAGCCTCTCGCGCGCCCGCGAGAGAGGGGTCCGAGGCTGAGAGGGAGAGACCATGGGCAAAGAGGAAGCGACGGTGGTCTGTGGGACCGACCTCGGCCAATCGGGGCAGGAGGCGGCGCGCCTCGCGCGGGCCTTCGCCTCGCGGCTGCACGCGAAGCTGCGGCTCGTTCACGCCGTGGACTTCCCGGACCTCGACGACCTCGATGGGCTCGACCCGAGCGTGCGGCCGGCCGCCGAGGTTCTGCGTCGTCGACTGCTCGCTCGGCGTGAGGAGGCCGAGGCGCGGCTGCGGGCGCTCGTCGACGCCCTCACGAACGGGGTCGAGGTGTCGGGGAGCATCGTCACCGGCCGGCCATGGGAGGTGCTCCTCGCCTCCGCCGAGCAGGAGGAGGCCGCGGCGATCGTCGTCGGCCCGCACGCGGACGCCCAGGGCCTGCTGGCGAAGGTCGGCGAGCGCCTCCTCGGCACCACTGCCCACCGCGTCGTCCGGCACGCCGACCGCCTCGTTCTCGTGGGGACGGGGCACACCGAGTCCGCGGAGGCGGCCCTCGGAAGCAAAGGGCCGTTGACCCTCGTCGTCGGCGTGGATTTCGAGGCCGGTGGAGCGGCCGCGCTCGCGACGGCCCGCCGACTGGGCGGGGACAGCGCCCGCCTCGTCCTCGTCCACGTCCTGCAGGACCCCTTCGCGCCCGGCGACGAGCCCTCGGATTGGCCCCAGCTGCGGTCCCAGTGGCTGGTGCAGCTCCGGGAGCGCCTCGCCCGCGAGGCCTCGGATGCCGGCGAGCTGCGCGTCGAGCCCGGCGACCCGGCGGACGCCCTGGCACGGGTGGCCAAGGAGGTCGGGGCACACCTCGTGGTGGTGGGGGCTCACGCCGGCGGACCGCTCAGCCGCATCCTGCTCGGCAGCACCGCCGAGCGCTGCCTTCGGGAGTCGCCCGTCCCCGTGCTG
>JALVDI010000396.1 GCA_027009115.1 Polyangiaceae bacterium
CGCCGCGGGTCCTCTCGGTGGACGTGCAGCACACCTGCCCACCGATCTTCGGCTGACGGGCGCGAGCAGCGCCCTTCACCACTCCCAGGTGTAACCGGTGGACAGGACGCCGACGTCGAAGTGCGGGCCTTGACCATGAGCCAGGGCGTGCCCCTCGAGCGCCTCAGGAGCCGGAGAGGTCCTGACGCCCCGGAGCCTGGCCCGGCGGCCGCAGAAGAACGCTGGCGGGTCGCCCGGTCCGGTCCACAATGAGCGCCCCATGCGCCTGGCAACCCTACTCGGTCCCGACCTCGACGCTCTGAAGGCCGACCCCGAGGCACTCCGCGAGGCCTTCGAGGAGTTCCACCCCGAGGACGTCGCGGAGCTCCTCGAGGACCTGCCGGAGGCGCAGGTGATCGAGCTCCTGGAGGCGCTCCCCTCGAAGATCAGCGCAGACGTCGTCGAGCGCCTCTCGCCGGACCGACAGATCGTCGTGATGCGCGGCCTCAGGAAAGAGAGCGCCGCCGAGCTCCTGACGGAGATGGACCCCGACGACCGGGCCGACTTCCTCGAAGAGCTCGAGGACGACGAGGCCCAGGCGTTCCTCGACAACCTCGAACCGGACGTCGTCGAAGAGACGCAGGAGCTGCTCGGTTGGGATCCGGAGACCGCCGGTGGCCTGATGACCACCGAGTTCGTGGGGCTGCCGCCCGAGACGAGCTGCGGGGATGCCATCGAAGCGGTCCGCAAGCTCGCTCGCCAGGGAGAGGTCGAGACCGTCTCCTACATTTACGTCATCGGCTTCGGGAACAAGCTCCTGGGCGTCGTGTCGCTCCGCGACCTGATCCTCGCCGACCCGGCCGACACCCTCGCCGACATCATGACCGAGAAGGTCGTCTCGGTGAAGCCAACCGACGACCAGGAGCTCGTCGCCCGCGTCATCGCCAAGTACGACCTCACCGCCGTCCCCGTCGTCGACGAAATGGACGGCATGCTCGGCGTCGTCACGGTCGACGACGTCGTCGACGTGGTCATCGAAGAGGCGACAGAGGACGCGCAGATGATGGGCGGCGTCGTCCCCCTCGAAGACAGCTACTTCTCGACCGGACTCCTCGAATTCATCTGGAAGCGGGGCGCGTGGCTCATCGTCCTCTTTCTTGGCCAGCTCCTGACGGCAACCGTCATGGAAGCCAACGAGTCCGTGCTCCAATCGACGGTCGAGCTGGCACTCTTCATTCCCCTCATCATCTCCTCCGGCGGCAACGCCGGGTCGCAGAGCTCAACCCTCATCATCCGCGCCATGTCCCTCGGTGAAGCGAAGCCCAGCGATTGGTGGCGCGTCTTCGCCCGAGAAATCCTCATCGGCCTCGCGCTCGGGCTCATCCTCGGCACCATGGGCTTCGGCCGCGCCTGGTTCACCGATGGCGCCATCGCTCCCGAGAGCCTCGCAGCGACCGTCGGCCTCAGCATCGTCTCCGTCGTCACCCTGAGCACGATCATCGGATCGCTGCTTCCGATGATCATCAAGAAGCTTGGCCTCGACCCGGCCGTGAGCTCCACGCCGTTCATCGCATCCGTCGTCGACGTGCTCGGCCTGCTCGTCTACTTTTCGATCGCGCACCTGATCTTGCGCGGACTCATGGGCTGATCGCGTGCCTCTCAGGGCGCCAGCCGCTCGATGATCCACCCTGCGTCGTCGCGGCGATACTGAAAGCGGTCATGCAGCCGGTCCGGGCGGCCCTGCCAGAATTCGAAACGCTCGGGCATGACTCGGTAGCCGCCCCAGGCATCGGGCAGGGGGACCTTTCGATCGCGAAGCTTTCGCTTCATCTTCGCGAACTGCTGTTCGAGCAGGGCTCTGTTCGTGACCACCGAGCTCTGCGCCGAGATCCACGCGCCGATCTGGCTACCGCGCGGGCGCGTCGCGAAGTACGCCATCGATTCACTCCTCGACACCTTGCGCGCGCGGCCTTCGATGGCGATCTGCCGCGAGAGCTCGCGCCAGAAGAACAGGAGTGCGACCCGGTCGTTCTCGGCCATCGCGCGCGCTTTGCGGCTCTCGTAGTTCGTGTAGAAGACGAAGCCACGCTCGTCGTAGGTCTTGAGGAGCACCGTCCGCGCGCTCGGCCGCCCCGATCCATCGGCCGTCGCCAGAGTCATCGCCGTGGGATCGACGATCTCCGCGTGCATCGCGTTGTCGAGCCAGCGCTGGAACTGCCCAAACGGATCCGGATCGAGGTCGCTTCGGTTCAGCGACGCCCCCTGGTATTCGCGGCGGATAGCAGCAAGGTCCACACCCATGCGCTAGGTCTAGAGCACAGCTCGCCGGCCCTGACCAGGCGATTGTCCGCTCACCACGGATCCTTGCCGAGCACCACGTTCTTCTTCACGGTGCGGCGATCGAGCCCCGTCGCCTTGGCGACGGCCTCGTACGTACCGAGCCGTTCGTACAGAAGCGCACAGTAGCCGGCCACGAGCTCTCTGGCCGCGAGATCCCCTCGCATGGCCCGCTGCCAGAAGCGGTCGGCCGAGGACCCGGCGACGGTCGGCGCGTCGTCCGGACCGCAACGCCCCGTGAGCAGCACCCGCCGCACGATCTGCTCCAGCTCGCGCACATTGCCCGGCCAGCGATAGCCCCGTGGG
>JALVDI010000397.1 GCA_027009115.1 Polyangiaceae bacterium
GCTGCGCTCCAACAAGAAGGACCTGCTGCCGGCGATTGTCGAGCAAGGCACCTTGAAGAAGGGGCTCGGCGACCAGCTCAAGAAGGCCTGCGAAGAGTTCGCTCTGGCCTTCGAGCCGTCCACGAAGTGAACCCCGCGATCGGAGCTTCCCGATGCCGAGCCTGAAAGACATCCGCAAGCGAATCGGAAGCGTGAAGAACACGCAGAAGATCACGCGTGCGATGAAGCTGGTGGCGGCCGCGCGCCTGCGACGAGCGCAGCAAGCGATCGTCGAAATGCGGCCGTACGCGCTCAAGACGATGGATGTCTTGAGCGCCGTGGCGGCTCGTGCCAAAGACGACGAAGAAGAGAACGTCCATCCGCTGCTGGCGGTGCGTGAGCCCAAGCGCGTGATGCTCGTCGTGCTCACCTCGGACCGCGGCCTCGCCGGTGCGTTCAACGGGAACATCTGCAAGGCGGCTTTCCAGAAGTGGAAGCAGCTCGAGGCGGAAGGCTCCACCGTGGCGTTCACCGTCATCGGCCGGAAGGGCCGAGACTATTTTCGGCGGCGCAGTGCCGATATCCGCCACGATTTCACCGGGGTTTTCGAAGACCTGAACATGGAGCGAGCCGGCGAGATCGGTCGCACCATCGTCCACGAGTACACCGAAGGTCACGAACCTCCGCTCGATGCCTGCTATCTCGTCTACAACGAGTTCAAGAGCGCGATCAGTCAGGAGGTGGTGGTCGAGCAGCTCCTGCCCATCGTGCCGATGGAGGTGGAGCCGGATCAGGTCGGCGACTTCATCTACGAGCCCGACAAGGCCTCGCTGCTCGACCGACTCCTGCCGATGTACGTGGACGTCGAGGTCTATCGGGCGCTGCTCGAGAGCGTGGCCTCCGAGCATGGGGCGCGTATGACAGCCATGGACGCGGCGACCAACAACGCCAAGGACATGATCGGCCGGCTCACGCTTCAGTACAACCGAGCCCGCCAGGCCGCCATCACCAAGGAGCTGATGGAGATCATCGGCGGGGCCGAGGCCCTCAACGGCTGAGTTTGGGAGCTCCGCCGCGCGAGGCCGAGGCAGGCTGCTTCGGGGGCGCGCTGGGGCACCCTGAGCATCTAATTAACTATGGGATTACGCGCGGTTATCGCTTTCATGGGTGTGCCCTGAGGCAAACGTTGACCCCCTCGGAGGCCCATGCTAGGTGAGCGCCGCCCGACGCGGGGACCGGCCCCGCTGCCCAGACCTTTTCCGCGCCGCAGGCGCGACTACCCAGGCGAGCACGGATGGCAGAGCATCAGAACGGTCGTATCACCCAGGTCATCGGTCCCGTCGTGGACGTCGAGTTCCCGACCGGCGATTTGCCCCCGATCCTGACGGCGCTTCAGGTGTCCAACCCGGGCATCAGCGACCAGCCGTGGAACCTCACCCTCGAGGTCGCGCAGCACATGGGCGAAGGCACGGTGCGGTCCATCGCCATGGACACCACCGACGGCCTGGTGCGCGGCATGGACGTCCGGAACACGGGCGCGCCGATCTCGGTGCCCGTCGGCGAAGCTTGCCTCGGACGCATCCTCAACGTCATCGGCGAGCCGGTCGATGAGAAGGGGCCGGTGGCGACGGACCTCCGGGCGCCGATTCACCGCCCGCCGCCTTCCTTCGTCGACCAGAGCACCGCGGTCGAGGTCTTCGAGACCGGCATCAAGGTCATCGATCTGCTCGCGCCTTACAAGAAGGGCGGCAAGATCGGCCTCTTCGGGGGCGCCGGCGTCGGCAAGACGGTCTTGATCATGGAGCTCATCAACAACGTCGCCAAGAGCCACGGCGGCGTGTCCTGCTTCGCGGGTGTGGGCGAGCGTACCCGCGAGGGCAACGACCTCATGCTCGAGATGATGGAGTCGAAGCTCGAGAGCGGCGAGCCCGTCTTCTCGAAGGCGGCGCTCGTCTACGGCCAGATGAACGAGCCGCCGGGTGCTCGCGCGCGAGTGGCGCTGAGCGCTCTGACGGTCGCCGAGTACTTCCGCGACCAGCAGGGGCAGGACGTACTGCTCTTCGTCGACAACATTTTCCGCTTCACCCAGGCGGGCTCCGAGGTGTCCGCGCTCCTCGGACGTATCCCGAGCGCCGTCGGTTATCAGCCGACCCTCGCCACGGAGATGGGCGCGTTGCAGGAGCGTATTACCTCGACAGCCAAGGGCTCCATCACCTCGGTGCAGGCCGTGTACGTTCCCGCCGACGATCTCACCGACCCGGCGCCGGCCACGACCTTCGCGCACTTGGACGCAACCACGGTGCTCTCGCGCGACATCGCGTCCCTCGGCATCTATCCAGCCGTCGATCCTCTCGACTCGTCGTCGACGATGCTCGACCCGGCGATCCTCGGCGAGCGCCACTACCGCGTCGCTCGGGGAGTGCAGGAGACCTTGCAGCGCTACAAGGATCTGCAGGACATCATCGCCATCCTCGGCATGGACGAGCTCAGCGAAGACGATCGCCTCATCGTCGACCGCGCCCGGAAGATCCAGAAGTTCCTTTCGCAACCCTTCTTCGTCGCCCAGCAGTTCACCGGCATGAGCGGTAAGTACGTCAAGCTCGAGGACACCATCGCGGGATTCGAGGAGATCCTCGAGGGCAAGTGTGATCACATCGCCGAGCAGGACTTCCAGTACAAGGGGAGCATCGACGAGGTGAAGGAAGCGCACGCCGCTCGCGAGAAGGGCTGAGCGGATGGCCGACGTCCTCAAGCTGGTCGTGACGACCCCGGTGGGTCTGGCTCTCGAAGCGGAGGCGCACTCTGTTCGCGCCCAGAGCGTGAAGGGGGAGCTGGGGATCTTGCCGGGTCACTTGCCCCTGCTGGCGGCGCTCAGGTGCGGGTTGGTCTGGTGGCGAATGCGCTTCGATACGCGGGTGGCATGCATGGGGCCCGGTTTTCTCGAGGTGGAGCCCGATCGTGTGAACGTGCTGTCGGATCTCTTCGCCTTGCCCGACGAGATCGACGTCGATGAGACGAAGAAGGAGCTGGCGGCGGCCAACGAAGCGCTCATGGCGTTTGGCGAGCGCCACGAGGGGCCCGCTTACGAGGAGCTCCAGCGTGACATCGACTGGGCTCAGGCCAAGCTCGACTGCGTGGCGGCAGCCGAGAAGCTCGTCTGAGCTCGCTCTCGCTTACGCGAGGAGAGCTTCGATGGCGGCCCGGTGACGCTGCCCGTCGAGGCGACCGAGGGCGAGGGTCTCGTCCACCGGCGCCTGCTCGGTGTAGTCCCAGCGAGCGATGGGGAGCTTGCGCGCCGGGGCGATGTAGAGGCGCTTGCCCTGCCATCCGAGGCGCGAGGGGTGGTGGGGCCTCGTGAGCAGGACGAGGTTCTTCGCGACGCCAGGATCCTCTTCGGCGAGGAACGCCGGGGCGTTGTCGACCATGCTGCCGTCGATGAGGGTGTGCTCGCGGAAGCGGCCGACGCTCGTGAATGGGGGAGTCGACGAGGAGCTGACGATGAGCTCGATCAGCTCGTCGATCGTGGCGCACTCGCGGGCATCCCAGACCCGCGGGCGGAAGCCGAGCTTCTGCGGGAAGCTGGGGTGGACGAGCTTGGGCCGGAGTGCCTTCTCGAGCTGATAGGCGCCGAGCCCGACGGCGATACCGAGGGGGCCGCGGGCGCGGCGTGGGAAGGTGGCGCAGAGTATCTTGACGGGGAAGGGGAGGGCTTTGAGGCGCTCGAAGCCCCCTTCGGAGAGCGCGTCGCGGAGCGTCGCCCGGTAGATCCCGTCGTGCGGGAAGGGCCGCTGGCCGCGGGCCAGGCGGCGTAGGTCGAGGTGGCCGCGGACGCCAAGGCGCCGCCGCGCGAAGGCGCGCCGGGCCTGCTCGGTGCGGCGGGTCAACACGAGGGTCGCCATGGCCGCTCCCGCGCTGCACGCAGCGACTGCCGCGAGGCGGGGTTCGAGGGCGTCGATCCATCTCTCGAGGACACCCACCTGGTAAAACGCCCGGCTTCCGCCGCCGGCGAAGGTGAGGGCGAGGTCACGCATCGCTCCCCCATACCTTATTTCTTCGGTGTTCGACCAGCGGTCGGCGCACGGCTTCGGGGTCGCATCAAAGCCGGCGGACGGCGGCGAGATCCTCATCGACGGTGGCGCCGGTGGCCGAGCGCGGAAGGAGCAGGACCGCGCGTCCCGGACCGAGGAGCACGCTGTGGGGCCCGATGTCGCCGTGGGTGACGCCGGCCGCGTGGAGGCGCTCGACGGCCTCGAGCACCTGGGCCCGCGCCCGGTCACGCTCCTCGTCGGTCCGCGTCCGCTCCGACAGGGGCTCCCCCAGCGGCAGCTCGAGGACACAGCGCCCGGCTTCGAGGTCGAGGTCGAGGACCGCCTGCAGGTGGGGGCCGTCGGCCCGGGCGAGGCGGCGGAGCCAGGCCGCGCGTGCCTCGTCGCAGGGTTCGAGCAGGACGCGTCGGCCCAGCAGGGTATCCATTGCCACCCCTTGGTCGCCGTCGCCCTCCAGGGGTCTGTAGCGTGCGGCGGGCGGACGCGTGCTGGCGCGCTGCGCAAGAGTGCGGCCTTCCGTGGTGTCGCGCGGCCCTTCCGTGGTCTCGAGGGGGACGTCCATGGGGTCGCCCCAGTCGATGGCATCGAGGGCGAGGCGCACTTCTTCGACCGAGGTCGGTCGGTCCGTTGGCGCCTTGGCCAGGAGGCGGCGGAGCAGCGCATCGAAGCGCTCGCCGAGCTCAGCGCGCCGTGCCGAGACCGGCGGCGGCGTCTGCTCGAGGTGCTGGGTCACGAAGTCGGGCCCTGGGAAGGGGAGGGAGCCGCTCAGAAGGCGGTAGAGGATGCAGCCGAAGGCGTAGAGATCCGTGGTCGCGTCTGGGCGCGACGCGCCGGTCATTTGTTCCGGTGCCATGTAGGCGAGCGTTCCCATCATGGCGCCGGTCAGGGTCGTGCCGAGGTCCAGGAGGTGTGCGACACCGAAGTCGCCGAGCTTAACGTCGCCGGCCGCGCCGAAGAAGATGTTGGCGGGCTTGAGGTCCCGGTGGATGACGCCGCGGCGGTGCACGGCCTCGAGCCCCAGCAAGGTCGAGCGCGCGACGTGGCGCACCAGGGCGAGCGGCGGCGGCCCGTCTTCGAGTCGCTCTTCGAGGGTGCCGCCGGCCATGTATTCCATGACGAGGAAAGGCCCAGCGGGGTTGAACTCGAAGACCCGCACGACGTTGGGGTGATCGAGGTTCGCCGCGATGCGGGCTTCTCGGGCGAAACGCACGTAGGCGTCGCGCCCCTGGGTGCCGCCGCCGACGCTCAACACCTTGATGGCCACGTCCCGTTCGTAGAAGCCGTCACGGGCGAGGAGCACCTTGCCGGTCGCGCCGGCGCCAAGGGTCTTCACGACGCGGTAGCGTCCCGCGAGTCGTCCGTCGTCACCCTCGGTGAGGCCGGCGAGGCCCTGGGCGTCGTCGAAATGCTCCTTGAGAAACTCGGCGAGGCTCGCCGGCAGCGATGGTTCCTGGCGTCGCAGGCGCTCCAAGCACGCGGCCGCGGCTTCGTTCATCCGGAGCGCGTGGAAGCACGCCACCAGCAGCGTCAAGGCGCTGCGCTCGCGCTCGGGGTCGCGGGCGGCGCTCTGGAGCGCCCGGGCAGCGGGCTCGTAGCGACCGAAGTGGGCGAGGATGCGCCCCAACCGCAACGCCGCCTCTCCGTCCTTCGGGTCTTCGGCGAGGGATCGCTCGTAGAGGCGTCCCGCGTCACGGTAACGGCCATCGGCTTCACAGCACCGCGCGGCTTCGAAGAGCTCGCCGGCCCGTTCGTAGAGCGCCGCCGCCTCGGCCACGGCGCCACAAGACTCGTGCAGCCGCGCGGCTTCTCCGAGACGTCCGCGGCGTTCGGCTTCCTTTGCGGCCTGGAGCGCCTGCTCCGGGCGATCGGGGAGGCGCTGCAGCAGCCTGCCGATGGCCTCCCGGTCACCGGCCGCGAGCGCATGGCGGTAAGCGTCGGCGAGCAATCCGGCCTCTTCGGCCACGCGGATGGCCGCGGGCCAGTCCCAGATCGCAGCGTAGAGCTCCGAGGCGCGGGCGTGGTCGCCCACCTGCAAGCAGAGGTTCGCGGCCTCCGCGTAGCGGCCTGCTTTGCGCAGCGCGGCGATCTGTGCGTCGAGCTCCGCGGTCGTCATCGGAAGCTCAGCACGTCCGCGATGTCACAGGTCCGTCTCCAGCGCGGCGAGCGCCTTGCGTGCCGCGTCGCGCTCGGCGTCGCCCTTCGAGCGACCGACCCCTTCGGCGACGCTCTCGCCGCCGACCTCCAAGGCGACGGTGAACTGCCGTTCGTGGTCCGGACCTTCGGTGCGAAGCAAGCGATAGATCGGCGTCTCGTGGTGGCGGGCCTGCACGAGCTCCTGGAAACGCGACTTCGCGTCCCGGCGCGCCGTCGCGCCTCGCAGTCGCTCCTCGAAGAGGCGGTCGATGACCGCGAACGCCGCGTCGATGCCCCCGTCGACGTGGACGGCGCCCAGGAGCGCTTCGAGTGCCGATGCGAGCAAGCGCGGCTTGTCGCGCCCGCCGCTGCGGTCTTCTCCGCGCCCGAGCCGCAGCGCCGGGCCCAGCCCCAGTTGGCGGGCGATGTCCGCCAGCGTGCCCTCGCACACCAGGTCCGCCCGCTTGCGCGTGAGGGCACCCTCGCGGGCGTCCGGGAACGCCTCGAACAAGAGCGTCGCGACGCGCATTCCCAGGAGCGCGTCCCCGAGGAACTCCAGCCGCTCGTTGTCGGTTCGTGCCAGGCGGGGGCGCTCGTTCCGGAACGAGCGGTGGGTCAGGGCGTCTCGCAGCAGGGCCGGTTCGGTGAACTCGTAGCCAAGGGCGCGAGCCACGGCCGCCTCGATCTGCTCTTCCGACGCTTCCGTTCGTTCGACGCCCATCCTTCGTTGCTCGTAGCCTACCAGCGGGGTGCGGCGCCGCAACGCTGGGGGTTCGCCGCGGTCCCCATCGCCGGCGATCCGCCGCAAGAAGAAATGGGGTAGAGTCGCGCCGATGTCCGCTCCCTTTCCCTCTGGCCCCATGGGTCCGCCTGGCCCTCCCCAACAACCCCCCTACGGCGGCGGTCCGCCGATGATGCCTCCGCCGAAGAACAACACCCTCAAGTACGTTGGCATTGGCTGCGGGGTGCTCTTCGCGCTGGCGCTCGCATGCGGGGGCGGCTTCTACGTTTGCGTCTCGAAGATCACCGAGGCCAAGCCTTATGCGCACGCCTTCCTGCGCGATCTGCGGGAGTCGAACTATCCCTCCGCCCTACAGCGTATGGACGGCGCCTATCAGTCGCGGCACAACGTCCAGTCGTTCCAAGCGGCCGTCGCGCAGCTACCGGCGCTGACGACGCATACGGACGCTACCCTCAACAACTACAACGTTTCCGGTGGCGTCACGACCGTCGAGGGGACGCTCACGACTCCGACGGGGCCGGTGCCCATCACGCTTCTCATGACCGAGCAGGGCGGGCACTACTACATCCAGTCCGTTACTGTCGGCGGCCGGACGTTGCCCTGAGCGCGCCTCTCGGGGGCGAGTTTTCGCGGTGGCCGATCGCATCCTGCTGGTCGAGGACGACGAGAAGCTAGGCGCTCAGATCGTCGGCCACCTCGAGGGCGCGGGTTTCGAGCCCGTATGGATTCGAGACGGGGCCGAGGCGCGTGCCGTCGGTCCCGACGCCTTCGCGCTGCTCATCCTCGACTTGATGTTGCCCGGCACCTACGGGCTGGATCTGCTCAAGCTCTATCGGCGGACCTCCGACGTTCCGATCCTGATCCTCAGTGCGCGGCAGGACACCAGCGACAAGGTGCGGGCGCTCAAGCTGGGAGCCGACGACTACGTGACGAAGCCGTTCTGGCCCGAGGAGCTCCTCGCGCGGGTCCGCGCACGCCTCCGTCGGCCGGACATCCGGCGTGGCGACGGACCTGTGCGGGTAGGCTCCATCGCCCTCGACGTGCAGCGCCGGTCCGTCGAGGTGGACGGCGCGCCGGTGGAGCTCACGCGAGTGGAGTTCGAGCTTCTCGGGGCGCTCATGCGTCGGCCTGGCTCTGCCATGACGCGTCGGGCACTCGTCGAGGCCGCCCTGGAAGCGGGGACGGAACGGACCCTCGACGTGCATGTCTCGCGGCTTCGAAAGAAGCTGGGCGACGCCGGTCGGCAAATCGTCACCGTCTGGGGCATCGGCTACAAGATCGTCGCCGACATCGCGGAGGGCTGATGGGCTTGCGGGCCAAGCTCGTGCTCGCCCTTGCGGCGATCCTGCTGCCGGCCAGCGCGGGGATCGTGGCGCTTCAGAACTACTGGTCGCGCCGCGTGACCGCCGAGGCCATGGCCGAGGCGTTGCAGGAGCGGGTCGACCGTGGCGCACTTCAGCGCTGCGAGCGCGCCCCGGCGTCCTGGTCTCGCCGTCACGGCCGCCGCCGGCGTCACCGCCGGCCGCCGGGAGATTCCCCACGCCGGCACCTCGGCGAGCTTGCGGTCTACGATGCGCAACTGCGTCCGGCTCGTCCGGATCAACCGCCCCTCGACCCGCGCATGGCGGCGGAGCTCCGTCGGCGAGGGCATGCCTGGCGTGCCGACGGTCGCCGGCTTCACGTCGCCGTGCAGGTCGCCGACGGTGGGCCTTGCGCGGTCATGGTCTTGAGCCGGCCGCTGGCTCCCACGCCTCTGTGGCCCGCTCTCGCGATCGGGGCACTGGTCGTGTTGGCCGCGGGCGTCGCCGCCGCTCCCTTGGCTGTGCGGATTCGACGCCTCACTGGGGCGATCGAGCGCGCGCAAGACGGGGCGCCGATTGCCGTTGACGACTCGCCCGACGAGATCGGTGAGCTCAGTCGGGTCTTCGCCGCAGAGCGCGAAAAGCTGCGGGCGCAGATGGAGGCGCTTCGTCGCCGTGACGAGACCCTCACCGCCTTTGTTGCGGGAACCACCCACGACGTGATGATCCCCTTGACCGTGCTTCAAGGGTACCTCGTCAAGCTGCGGGACCGGTGCGGCGGCGCCGAGCGCGAGCTCCTGGGGCTGGCTCTGGAGGAGGCGGACTATCTCGGCGCGCTGATGCGCAACCTCGGGGTGGCCGCCCGGCTGGAGGCCGGGGACCGCCCCCTCGAACGGAGCGAGCTCGACCTTGGCGCCCTGGTCGAGCGCGTGGTGGCCCGCCACCGCCCGGTCGCGGACGAGAAGCGGGTCTGTCTCGATTTCGCCGTGCCCGAGGGGTCGGTGTCCGTCGTCGGCGATCTTACGCTCCTCGAACAGCTCGTCAGCAACCTGGTGCACAACGCGGTCCGCTACAACGAGCCCGGCGGCCACGTCGCTGTCGTGCTCGAAGCCGACGCCGAGACCTTCCGGCTCGAGGTCCTCGACGATGGGCCCGGGGTCCGCCCCGACGAGCTCTCGCGGCTCGGCGAGCGGCGCTTCCGCACGCAGGCTGCGCGCGACCGCCAGACCGGCGGTTCGGGTCTGGGCTTGAGCATCGCGCGAGAGGTCGCGGAGCGGCACCGCTTCGCCCTGAGCTTCGCTCTGGTCCGACCCCGCGGGCTGCGAGCTACCCTCTCGGGGCGTCGTGGCTGAGGGGCTCGTCCGCGGCCTGCGCGGCTGCCGGTGCATCCACTGCCGCGCCAGGCTGGAGGCCTGCGTTTGCGACGTGATGCCAGCGCTTCAGACGGCGGCACCCGTGAGCGTCATCGTTCACGCCAGCGAGCTGCGGCGCACGAGCAACACGGGGTACTTGGTGAGCCGCGCGCTCGTGGGCGCCCGGCTCTGGCTCCACGACGAAGCTCTTCCGCGGGCGTGCCTCGACGGGGC
>JALVDI010000398.1 GCA_027009115.1 Polyangiaceae bacterium
GCCGGTCGCCCGGTAGGCCGCGAAGGTCCGCTTGAGCTCCCGGCGCAGCGCCTCTCCGCCCGCCAGGAGCTGGTCCATTCCGCCGGTGAGCGTGCGAGCGAAGTGGCACGTCCCGCCCGCCAGCACGCACACCTCCGTACGGTCCGCGCGGAGTTCGACGAGCGCGCGCGGTTCGTCCGCCGCGAGCTCGCCGACGAGCGGGATCAGCCCGTCGAGGGCGGCGGCGCCCACTGCCACCTCGACGGGATCGACGCTCAACGCCCGTAGCTCGGCGAGATACTCGGCGACGCGCTCCTTGGGCACTGCCGCCGCCAGCACGCGCAAGAGCGTTTCGGTGCGATCGACCGGCTGGTAGTCGACGATGGCTTCGTCCATCTCGAAGGGGACGAGCTCGTCGAGCTCGAAGGGGAGCACCTCGGCGACCTTCTTGGCCGCGCCGGCGGGCAGCTCGACGACGCGTAGCGAGGCCTCTCGCCCGTCGAGCGCCACGATCACCTGATCCGGCGGCCGATCGAGCTGAGCGAAGAGGTCGGCGATGGCGGAGCGGAGGGGCTCCTCCGGCGACGGGAGAGGGCCCGGGAGGGAGGCCAGGCCGCGGGGCGTATCGGGTGCCTCGGGCGCTTCGCCGGTGCCTGGCTCGGCCATCGCTGGGTCCGCGGCGAGACCTGTCGGCGTGCTCGAGGGGGCGACATGCGCCTCGAGGTAACGGACGACCTCCGTGGTCCGTAGGGCGGTGCGCACGAGGGTGGCGCGCACCGTCCGGGGGCCGATGTCGAGTCCTAGAATCCTAGCCATGGTGGGTCATTCGACGCGGTAGTAGTGAAAGATGCCGAGCCCGGGCATGCTCCCGGCGTTCGGAGGGGGTGGGGTCCAGCGCTCGTGGAAGTTGACGACTGTGCGCAGCCGCGTGCGCCCGCGCCAGCCTCCAACGCACTCGCCGCTTTCGTCGCGTTCCCGGCAGCCCGAGAGCCCCGTGACCTCGATGGCGATGATGCGGGCGCTGGCCACGAGAGCGTCTCCCACTTCGTTGGCGACCGCCGCCGGGATGGTCGCCGGGCGAAACAGGAGCGGGCTCTCGTCGCCGAGGAAACCGCGGAGCATTGGGTACAAGCCGCTGGCGCCTCCGCGGCCTTGGATGAAGTCGAGGAACGCCGCCTTGTTGGGGAACAGAGGCAGCGGGATCATGGCGCGAGCAGTGCGCAAGAGCTGGACGAATTTCGAGGCCTCGGTGGCGTCCGAGCACAAGGGATCGGTCTCGATGAACGAACAGACGCGGGCGAGCAGGACCTCCGGCGGCGCTTCGTTGATGTTCACGCGGCCGGATCCGTAGATCGTCACGATGCGCGACTGGGGCTCGTCCGGGCGCGGGTCCACGAAGGTGGCCCAGAAATCGTCCCCGATGCCCCGCACCAAGCGGAGCTCCTCGAGGGAGTCGAAGGGGGCGTTCTTGGCGTCGTAAGGATCCGGGAGGCGGCGGTAGATGTCGTCTTCGGAGCCGCTCGTCGAGACCTCCGCGCGTCCGGGATCGAAGACCGTGCGGTCCTGGTCATAGTCCCACCAGTCGATGAGCGCGGCGACGATGTCCTGCCGGCTCGTGAACTGGCCGTCGCGGTCACGTTGCTGGAAAAGGGGGTCGTAAGGACTCGGCGACTGATAGCCCCCCATCATCGAGAAGAGCTGCATCGCGATGCTCCGCCGCGCCTGATCGCCGGCGAAGTGGAGTGGCGCGTTCACGTTGATCTTGGCGTTCTCCCCAAAGGCGACGATCTCGCAGCGGGCGTTCGTGTCGCCGAGGCCGTCCGCGCCACCGAAGTCGACCCCTGTGTTCAACGCGCGGGCTGCCTCGTAGTCGCAGAAAGGCTTGAGCACCTGGTCGGCCACGGCCCAGACCGGGAGGTCCGGCGTCTGCCGCGTGCGCATGAGCGCCTGATAGTAGGGCGCGACGGCGTTCTTGACGTCGTTGCGGCGTGCGATGAGTAGCCGGGTGAGGTTGAGTCCGCTCCGCGCCATGTACTCGGCCCGTAGCTGGTCCCGCTGTTGAGCGGCGATGGCGAACGCCGTCCCCGTACTCTCGTGCAGGTCTGCCAGGACGACCGAGAGGATCGCGATGGCCGTGATCGCGATGATCAGCGCGACGCCCCGCTCGCGCTGGCTCCTGCGGCGCAAACCGCGGCGAGCTCGCCGGCGACGAGCCCGTGGAGGACAGGCGTAGGACGGGACGATCACGGGTTGTAGATGGCGTGGTTGAGGGCGTACTGCATCGGCAGCCGTGCGCGGGTGCCGAAGGTTCGGGGGTGGCCCGGGTTGTGGGGGTCCGGGACCGTGAGCAGAATCTTCACCTGGGCGGGGAGCCGGTTCGGCTGGCCCGCGGCCTGGCTCGTGTCCCAGCGGTCGACCCATTCACCGCTGATCGGATCGAAGAACTCGAGTTGGAAGTCGAGGACGTCTTCCACGAGGATCTCGACGCGCCCGCCCCGCCTTGGATCGTCGTCGATGCGGTTCTGCTCTCGCCTCGCGAGCACCTGCCGCGACGGATCCTGCGGATGACGGGTGACGAAGTAGCTCAGCTCGTTCTGGTCGCTCTCGTGCGCGTCGCGCAGGAGGCGCTGATGGGAGAAGGACGTGAAGTCGATGCGGTCTCCGCCGTGGTGGTCCGTGCTCGCGAAGATCGTTTTGATGGTCACCAGCGCCGGGCTCGGGTTCACCTGTGCCGAAACATAGGCCATCGAGAGCTCGCGTTGCATGCGCTCGAGTGCGGCGTGAACGACGTGATAGCGATCGAGGTCTTCCTCGACACGCTTTTTGTTTCGCGTCGTCTGCGCGAAGCCTCCCCAGACGAGGGCCGAGACGATCGAGAGGATCGCGATGGCCAAGAGCGCCTCGATGAGCGTGATCCCGGCGGTGCTCTGTCGGCGCGCGTTCATGGGTTTGGTGTCGGGGTGGCGGGGGGCTGTTCGGCGACCAGGTACTGCGCAACCTCGAACCGATGTTCGACCTCGCCTTCCGTCCAGCGCACGGTCACGTTCGCCCGGCGGACCTGCTCCTCGATGGCCGGCTTGAGGACCGGGAAGGCGATGCCGATCGCCATCTCCGTGAAGGCATCGCCCACGCCACCCAGGCCTCCGGCGCCGGCGAGCATTCCGTCGAGGGCCGCGGTGGCGTCGCCCGGGTCGCCGTCCACGAGGCCCGCGAGGGCTCCGCCGGGCCCGTCGTCTTCGCCTTCCTCGTCGGCTCCGACCTCGGTCTCATCCGGCAGGACGACGCGGATCATCTCCCAGTCGCAGGTGAAGCCTTCGACCTCTGCGCCCTCGCAGCACCCATCGGAGCCGGAGTCGTCGATGGCCGGGAGGCCCTCGCGCATCACCTGTTCTTCGAGCTCCTCCATCTTGCAGCGGGCCAGGAGCGTCGCGACGTTGAGCTTGCGGGCGCGGTGGGCGACCTTCATGGCCTGCCCTTGGCTCGAGAAGATCGCCGTGAGGCCGACGGCGAGGATGCCGACGGCGATCATGACCTCCAGCAGCGTGAAGGCCGCGACCGTGCTTCGCGCCCTGAGCCTGGTCCGCGTCCTCATCCTGGGTCCCTCACTTCCGAGAGATCTTCGTCCAGCAGCTCTTCGGGTTCGAAGGCGTAGGGATAGACCTTGGCGTGGCCGGTCAGCGGGTGGATCTCCACGGAGTAGACGGTCTCCCGTGAACGATCGGCGATCTGCACCACGGCGTGCTCCGTTCGGCCTCCGGGGAAGTAATACACGTAACCCCTCCCTTGTTCCCGCGGTTCCGGTTCGTGGGGTGTGCTCAGGCGCACGATGTGGACCGCAGCTCGCGCGGGATCGGGCTCGCCGCTCCTGGCGCGGCGCCCCTCGCTCACCGGGAGCTGATGTGGCCTGTACCGCCGGATGGGCTCGCCGTTCGAGCCGCGGATCGGCTCGAACGCGGGGCGGCCGAGGTTGGCGCCGTAGGCGTCGTCGAGCCGTGCGCGGGCCGCTTCCCAGGGATCCACGGCGGCCGTGTCTTCGTCCTCGTCGAGCTCGCGGTCCTCGTCGGCGCTCAGGGTGATGTGCCCGTGGGCTTCCTCGATGGCCATGGTGTGGGCGTCGAGATCGAAGACGATGCGGACGGTCTTGCCGCGGGTCACCGCTCGGTGATACGCGAACCGCGAGGCGGCCACGATGTCCATGGCTGCGCTTCGTAGCTTGGTGCGGTGCAGCGCCGAGAAGCCAAGGGTGATGCCGGTCGCGACCACCGCGAGGATCGCCACGACGATGAGGATCTCGACGAGGGTCATGCCTCGCTGCCGTCTGTGCGCACGCAGGCGCCGACCACGCAGAGCGCGGCCCGAGGGCGGGCGAAGGCAGAGGAGGACGCGCATGGTGTGCAGTGGGCCTCAGATGTCGTCTTCCGTGTCCCACTGCTTGTCAGGGCCCGCCGAGAGCACGTAGATCTCGTCGCCTTCGCACTCGATCCGGAAGGGTTCGTCCCATGGGTCGGTCGCGCGCTTGGAGCGGTCGAGGTAACCGCCCTCCTGAAGGTCCTCGGCATTCGAGGGGCAGTCGTTGTGGTCCATCAGGTAGAGCTGTACGGCGGAGCGAACCGCCTGAGCGTCCGTGCGTGCGGTGTCGATCTGCGCCTTGCGCCAGCGCGGGATGACGGCGATGCCGACGGCTGTCGCGATCAGGGCCATGATGATCACGACGATCATGATCTCGACGAGGGTCATGCCTTCGAGGCGGCGGCGTCGGCGAAAACGAACGAGGGATGGTGGCTTGGGGTGGGTCATTGTTCTCTCCGTGAGGTGAGGCGAGGCGGAGCTCACCAGATGTTGTCGTCGACGAGGAACGAACCGCTCGGGCCCGCCGACAGGACGTCTTCTCCGTCGGGATCGTCGTGGCCCGGGCAGCGAAGCCAGAGCGGGCGTCCCCAACCGTCCTTGGGGACCTCGCGCAGGTAGCGCGTGCGCGAGCGAGGCGGGTGCACGAGCTCCGTCGTGCTGCGGGGGCAGCGGCCGACCTGCGCTCGGAAGAGCGCGATGGCCCGGTGCGCTTCGGCGATGGCGGCGCGGGTCTCGCGCAGGCGACTCCGCTCGGCGGCCGTCTCTACGGTCAAGGCAGCCAGGCCGACGAGGGCGAGGGCGGCGAGCCCGACCTTCCAGCGGGGCCCGCGCAGGAGTTGGCGGAAGAGCGTGCCGCGGCGCTCCCACGGCAGAGTGACGTTCGTGCTGCTGCTTCGGCGCGGCATCGCTCACCCGACGAACTCGTTGATCTGCAGCAGAGGCATGAGGATGGAAAACGCGATGGCGCCGCTGATTCCGCCCATGATGACGATGATGAGTGGTTCCAGCAGCGACGTGATGGCCTGGACCCGTACGTCGACTTGCTGGTCGTAAGCTGCCGCGACGTGTTCGAGCATCTCCTCGAGCTGCCCGGAACGCTCACCGATGGCGATCATGTGGGTGACGATTGGCGGGAAACGCTTGCTCGCCCGCAGCGGTTTGGCGAGGCCCTCGCCCTCTCGGACCGAGGCGCGGGCTTCCTCGACGACGCGCATCAGCTCTGTGTTGCCCAGGACGTTGCGCGTGATGTCCATCGCCTTGAGAACGGGGACACCGCTGGAGAGCAGCGTCGCGAGCGTCCGCGCGAAACGCGAGACGGCAACCATGAGCAGGAGCTGGCCGAAGAGCGGCACCCGCAGCACGAAGAGGTCCCACTTCTTGCGGCCCTCTTCGGTCTTCTTCCAGCGCCGAAACCAGGTGATGCCGCCGCCGAGCATCGCGAAGAGCAGCCACCAGTAGCCGGTCACCACGTCGCTCGCCCAGATGAGCAGCTCCGTGTACCAGGGCAGCGCCTGCTCGAAGTCCTCGAAGATGGCGGTGACCTTCGGCACGACCACGGTCATCATGATCAGAATGATCACGCTGCTGGCGAGGGCCATGAACGCCGGGTAGGCCAGGGCGCTGGCGACTTTGCCCTTGAGCTTCGACTGCGCGTCGAGGAACTCGGCGAGGCGCTGGAGCACCGCTTCGAGCGTTCCCGAAGCTTCTCCGGCAGCCACCATGTTCACGTAGAGGTTGGAGAAGATCTTGGGATGCTGGCGGAGCGCGTCGGCGAAGCTCGAGCCTTCGTTGACCTTGTCCCGGGCGTCGGTGAAGGCGGCGCGGATCTCCTCTTGTTCGAGCTGATCGATCATCGCCGTCAGCGCCTCGACCAACGGGATGCCCGAACGAAGGAGCACCGCGAGCTGCTGTGTCGCGATGGCGATGTCCATGGAGCTGACCCGCCGGAAGAAGCGACGCAGATCGATCTCGCGGGCGCTCTTCTTGGCCGCTTCGGACCGCTCCAGGACTTCCGTCACCATGACGCCGTCGCGCTTGAGCGCGGCGCGCAGGGCTTTGGGGCTGTCGGCGTCGCGGACGCCCTTGACCGACTTGCCGGAGGCGTTGATGCCTCGCCAGGCGTAGACGGCCATTACTCGGCAGCCTCCAGCTCGTTGGCCTGCGTGGCGGCCAGCACCTCTTCGACGCTCGTGACGCCTGCGATGACCTGCCGCGCGCCGTCTTCGCGTAGGGTCCGCATGCCGTGGTCCTGCGCGACCTTGCCGATGCGCTTGCTGTCCGAGTTGCCGAGGATCTCGGCGCGGATCGCCGAGTCGATGAGCATCAGCTCGTAGATGCCAATGCGGCCGCGGTAGCCTGTATGGCTGCACTCGTCGCAGCCCTTCGGTCGGTAGAAGGTTGGCCAGCGTCGCTTCTCCGCCGCAGTTGCTGAGGAAGCGGGAGCAGCGGAATCAGGGCTCCAGGCGCCGAGATCTCGGACGGTGGTCGGCTCTTCGTCCAAGGGTTCGAGCGCGTCGCTGAGATCCGCCAGCTCCATGAACGGTGGCTGCTGCGTCGGAGGAGCTTCGGGAGGCTGGGAGTGGCGACCGAGCACCGTCGTCTTGGCCACGGCTTCGAGCTGAGCGAGGGTCTCATCGACACGGTCCATGTCGAGGCCCAACTCGATGAGGTTCTCCATCGTCGGCGTGTACGGCTCCTTGCAGTGCGGGCAGAGGCGCCGGACGAGGCGCTGCGCCAAGACCCCAAGCACCGTCGACGAGATCTGAAAGCGCTGGATCTGCATGTCGACCAGACGCGTGATCGCGCCCGGGGCGTCGTTCGTGTGAAGCGTCGAGAGCACGAGGTGGCCGGTGAGCGACGCCTGGATGGCGAGCTCGGCCGTTTCGTGGTCGCGGATCTCACCGACCATGATGATGTCCGGGTCCTGCCGAAGGAACGCCCGGAGCGCCGAGGCGAAGGTCAGCCCGATCTTGCTGTGCACTTGGAGCTGGTTGATTCCGCGCAGCTCGTACTCGACGGGATCCTCGGCGGTGAGGATTTTTTTGTCCGGTGTATTGATTCGGTTGAGGGAACCGTAGAGGGTCGTGGTCTTGCCGGAGCCGGTGGGGCCGGTCACGAGGAGGATGCCGTTGGGGCGATGGATGAGCTTCTCCCAGAGGTCGAGCTCGCGCCGCGCGAAGCCGAGGTCTCGGAGATCGAGCTGGATGTTCTCCTTGTCGAGCAGACGCATCACGACGCTCTCGCCGCGTGCTGTGGGGATCGTCGAGACACGGACGTCGACGACCTTGCCGGCGATTCGCTTGGTGATGCGGCCGTCCTGCGGTAGCCGCTTCTCGGCGATGTTGAGGCCGGCCTCGATCTTCACCCGCGAGATGATCGACGCGAGGGCGCCCTTCGGGGCTTCTTTGCGCTGCACGAGTCGCCCGTCGATTCGGTAGCGGACGATCACCTTGTCGTCGAGGGGCTCGATGTGGATGTCGGATGCCCGCTCGCGCACCGAGGTATAAAACAGGTTGTTGACGAAGCGGATGACCGGCGCTTCGTCGGTGGCGTCGATGAGATCCTGGATCTCGTCTTCGGGTTCGTCGTCGTGGTCGGTGAGCTGGGCCTCGTCTTTGCGTTCGTAGACCCGGTTGATCGCGTCGTCGATGGCCTCGTAGGTGGCCGCCACCGGTTCGACGGGCTGCTCCAGCAGGGCGCGCAGGTCGTCGACCGCTTGAAGGTCGAGGGGATCGCCGACAGCTGCGAGGACCGCGCCGGGGAGCTGGCGGATCGGCAGGATGTGTTGCTGGCGTGCGAACTGAATCGGGACGAGCTCGATGAGCTCTTCGGGCACTGCGTCGGTGTCGATGCTCTCGATCACCTCGAGGCCTGCTGCATCGGCGAGAGCCGCGACGAGCTCCGACTCCTCGATCAGTCGGGTCTGCCGCACCACGTCCAGGAGGTCGACTCCGCGCTCCTCGGCGGCGGCCACCAGATCGTCGAGCTTGTCCTTCGGGAGCAGCTCGTGCTGGAGGAGGATCTCGCCGACGTAGCTCATCTCACTCCTCTCCTTGCGGAGAGCTCTCCTGGCCGGGGCTCGGCTGCACCGTGACCGAGGCCGCCGGTGGCGTTGGGAGCGCCGCGCCCTCGGTGCCGTCGTCGCCGGGGCTGATCACCACGTCGCCTTCTTCGGGGGCGTACTCCACGCTGCCCACGGGTGGGCGCGGCACGTGTTGCGGAGGTGGTTCCGCGCGGATCGCCGCATCGAGGGCCGCCTCGGCGTCGAGCTCGTCGAGCTCGCCGATGATCTCCGCGACCAGGCCGCGCGTGCGGGAGTAGTCGACCGGCGGCTCGTAGTCGTGGTCGCCGAAGACGAAGTAGCGGTCGAGGAACTCCTGTCGCTCGCGCATCTTGCGTTCGTAGATGCTGCGAAGGTCCGCCATGTCGCGGATGATGTAGGGCGTCAGGAAGAGCAGAAGGTTGTTCTTCTGCCGTTGTCGCTCCGTGCGGCGGAAGAGCGCACCGAGCAGGGGGATATCCCCCAGGATCGGGATCTTCGATTCGCTCGTGGTGACGGTCTCGCGCATCAGTCCGCCGATGACGACGGTCTGCTGGTCGCGCACCATCACCTCGGTCTTCGCCTGGCGCCGGTTGATGGGTACCACCCCCAGATCGCCCTGGGGCGTGCCGACCTCCGAGATCTCTTCCTCGATCTCGAGGCGGATCTCGTCGTGCTCGTTGATATGCGGCGTGATGCGGATGATGGTGCCGACGTCCTGCCGCGGAACGCCGAACCCGCCGCCGATGCCGCCCAGGGCGCCCAGCGCTCCGAGGCCCCCTTGGCCGCCTTGGGACCCGGCGAGGGCACCAAGGGCACCCAGCCCGCCCAGCCCGCCGAGGGCGCCCGCCGGCAGGCCGGAGGTCTGGAGGGGGACGTTCTGCCCGATGTTGATCTCGGCCTGTACGTTGTTCATCGCGATGATGTGGGGCGTCGACAGGACGTTCGCGTCGCCGCTCGTGGCCAGCGCGTTGAGCACGACGCCGAAGCCTGGGATCGACAGCCCGGTGGTCTGCCCTGGCAGCGAGATGGGCACCTCGACCTGGGGGCCCCGCACCCCCACGGCCATGCCGCTGAGGGCGGTCTGGTCCGCAGGGAAGAAGAGGGATCGGCCTGGATCGAAGCCGAAGATGCTGAGCGAACCGTCGCCTGCGGCGTCGGGCACGCCGCCGTGGAACGACAGGCCAAGCTGGCTGGAGCGGTTGACCGAGAGCTCCATGACCACCGCCTCGATGAAGACCTGACGACGAGGTCGGTCGAGGCGGTCGATCACGCGACGAAGCGCGGCGTAATCGTGCAAGGACGAGGTGATGACCAGCGCGTTCGTCGGCTCGTGGGTGGTCACGCGGATTTCGCCTTCGAAGAGGTCCGGTAGGCCGGCGCCCG
>JALVDI010000399.1 GCA_027009115.1 Polyangiaceae bacterium
AGGGAGAGCATGAGGTCGCCTTCGTCGTCGACAAAGCGCTCGTAGACCCCGGCGAGGAACTCGACCTTGAGCTCGACGCGAGTGCTCGGGGTCTGCTCGCCGAAGCGCCGTACGGCGCGCATCACGGGTGCGAGAGGAAAGATGCCGTCGAGGACCACGAGCAGCCGCGGTTCCCAGGCGTCGCGGAGCTGCCCGGCGACGTACTCCAGCCGCGCGGTCCGCGCGAGGACCGCCCGCGCCTCGTCGAGGATGCGCGCGCCGGCGTCGGTGAGCTGAGCGCGGCGCGCCGCGCGGTCGAAGAGCTCCAAGCCGAGGCTCTCTTCGAGCTTGCCCACGGCATAGCTGATAGCGCTCGTGGCGCGGTGAAGGGAGCGGCCTGCGGCCGTGAAGCTGCCGGTTCGTGCGATGGCGTCGAGGACTCGGAGCTGGTCGAGGGTGATCACGGGTGCGGCGCGGGTCACGCATGCGTTCAAATAATCTGAACCTATTTTCCAAATTCTTCTTCTAGAGTCGAACGAATGTCCACCGCTAGACTGGGTTCATGGCCAGCGTCGACGAAAACCCCTGTGGACTCCAAGGCATCGCCTTCTGCGAATTCGCGTCGCCGGAGCCCGAAGCGCTCGACGAGCTTTTCCGCGCCTTTGGTTTCTCGCGCCTCGATCGACACCGAGACCACGACGTCCTCCACTACGCGCAGAACGACATCCACTTCTTGGTGAACCGCGAGGACGATGGCTTCGCCGCGGACTTCGCCAAGGCCCATGGCCCGAGCCTTTGTTCGATGGGCTGGAAGGTCGCCGACGCGCAGGCGGCCTTCGACGAAGCGGTGCGGCGCGGCGCGCGGGCCTACGAAGGCGAGACGCTCTACGGTGCGCCGGCGATCTACGGCATCGGCGACTCGTTGATCCACTTCGTCGAGGAGCGCGGCGGGCGGCCCTCGTACCTCGACGCCTTCCTGCCCCTCGACGAGCCTGCCCTCGTCGAAGACAAAGGGTTTCTCACCATCGACCATCTCACCAACAACGTCGAGAAGGGCACGATGGAGAAGTGGTCGTCTTTCTACAAGGACGTCTTCGGCTTCACCGAGGTTCGTTATTTCGACATCCGCGGTGCCAAGACGGGGCTGACCTCCTACGCCTTGCGCTCGCCCTGCGGGACCTTCTGCATTCCCATCAACGAAGGCACCGAAGAGAAGTCGCAGATCAACGAGTACCTGCGCGAGTACCGCGGCCCGGGCGTGCAGCACCTCGCCTTCCTCACCAACGACCTGCTCGATTCCCTCGATCGCCTTCAGGACTCGCGCATCGAGACCCTCGACATCGACGACGAGTACTACGCCGAGGTCTTCGACCGCGTCCCGAACGTCACCGAAGACCATGAGCGGATCCGCCGCCACCAGGTGCTCGTCGACGGCGATGACGAGGGCTACCTACTTCAGATCTTCACGCGCAACCTCATTGGGCCCATCTTCATCGAGATGATTCAGCGCAAGAACCATCTCTCCTTCGGGGAGGGGAACTTCGGCGCCCTCTTCCGCTCCATCGAGCGCGACCAAGAACGCCGCGGCACGCTCTGACGGCGCTCCTAGCGGGTGGCCAGCGCGACGATCCGGTCCACGAGCCACGGCGCGAGGGAGTCGAGGGCGTGCAGCGCTCGGCTCGTCGGGTCGACGAGCAGCAGCCAGGAGCGCCGGTCGAGCCCTTCAAGGGCAGCGGCGACGACGGCTTCGGCGCTCATGAGCGGGCTGAGCCGGTAGATGGCCGGGCGTCGGGGGAGGTCCCGAACCATGGGGGTGTCGCCCGCGGGCGGGCAGAGCACGCGTACGTCCACGGAGCTGCCGTGGAGCTCCGCTCGCAACGCCTGCGCGAAACCGACGACGGCGAACTTGCTGGCGCAGTAGCCGGACAGCTCCGGGAAGCCACGCAGGCCCGCGATGCTTGCAACCAGCAGCAGAGTGGCGCGCCCGTCCGCTTCGCGTAGCTGCGGCAGGAGGGCTTGGGCGACGTGCACCGACCCCAGGTAGTTGACCCGCATCATCGTCGCGTAGTCGTCCGCAGGCATCGTCTCGGCGGAGCCGACCCGCAGCACGCCGGCGCAATGCACCACGTGGGCGACGGTCCCGAGCGTCTCCAGGGTCTCGGTGCTGGCCCGCCGGACCGCCGCCGGATCGGTGACGTCCACGACAATGCCGTGGGTGCGTGCGTGAGCAATGGCCTGCGCTGTTTGCTTGAGGCCCGCCTCGTCGCGATCCCACAACGCGAGGGGGGCCCCTTCTCCGGCCAGCTGCTGCGCGAACTCGCGGCCGAAGCCGCTCGCAGCACCGGTGATGACCCAGGTCCCTTTCGCTCGTCGGCGCATCCCGACAGCATAGGGAGTCCGTGCCGCTTCGTGAATTGCGACGCGAGCCGAGATCATCAAGCCGGTCGTGAATGGCCTGGAAGAACCACTTACTCGCGCGCCGGGGGCCATGTGCGGGACCATGGCACCGTGGGTCGTCTCGCCATTGCTCTGTGGCTCGCCTTGCTCGCGTCGTGCGGGGAAGGTTCGCCAAAGGCCCCGCCGACCTTGGCGCGACGAGGCACCGCCACAAACCCG
>JALVDI010000400.1 GCA_027009115.1 Polyangiaceae bacterium
GATTCGATCTTCGCCGAGGCCGCGACGGTATGTGTTGCACTGGCTCATCTGCTCGCGGAACCAGGCCTCCACCTCCTGCGTCGTGGCGCCCTGTCCCGGGTCATCCTGCGCCGGGCCCTGGGCGCTCTGCGCCGCTCGGTCTCCCGGATCGCCGTCCACCGGAGGACACAAGGCGGGACGCCGGCCTTGCGGCCCGTCGGGGTCGGGATCGTCGGGACAGGAGCACTCGAGGGGCTCGCCGGCGAACTGCCAGCCGTCTCCGGTCCACCGCACGAGAGCCACCGTGCCGGCGAGACCTGCACAGCCGCTGCTCGTGAACAGTTGCAGATCCGTGACCCCTTCATGGGTCGTGGGCAACACCTCGATGCGACTCCACACCAAGGCGCCGCCTTGCCGCGGCTGCCCGTGGTTGGACAGGAAGATGACCCAGGCCAGAGACGAAGTGCCGCTGGACGGATGCACGACGACGCAGTCGGGCACCCCATCGTCGTCCAGATCGGGCACGTAGTCCCCCTCGTAGAAGTCCTCGGGTGGAAACGGATGCGCCTCCAGGTCTTCGGGGGCGACCTCGAGGTGGTCCGACGCGGGGACGTTGCGGTTCAGAGCGACCTGCAGCACGGCGGCGGCCTCTTCTTTGAAGGCATCGCAGCGCGCTGCCCCGTTCGCCCGAGCGTCCGTTTCGGCGCCCGCTGTCGAGGAACCCGTCGAACGCCCGTGCTGCCCCGTTTCCCGGGTCGCACCCGACGCACATCCCCCGAGGGCCACGACGAGCACCAACCAACCCCTCAACCCCGAAACGAGCTTCTCGGTCTCCATCCCGCCCTCCTCGCACCGACCGGGAGCTCTCTCCGTCCACGGAGTTCGGAACGCCCGTCTTGGGTGACGATGAGGCGGCTACCATACCCCTCCACCTGGGGCAACCGAGGGCGCGCGATCCGATCCATCCCCCGGTTCGGGGCCCTCGGTTCAGGGGTAGGGCGACCGCGGCGCCTACTTCGGCGGCATGCGTAGGGCCCCGTCGAGGCGGATGACCTCGCCGTTCAGATAGGCGTTCTCGACGATGTGTGCGGCGAGGGCCGCGTACTCCGACGGCCGACCCAGCCGCGAGGGGTTTGGGATCTGCGCCGCGAGCGCCTGCCGCACCTCCTCGGGGAGCGAGGCGAGCATGGGCGTGTCGAAGGTGCCCGGCGCGATGGTCATCACCCGGATCTTGGCCTTGGCGAGATCCCGCGCGACCGGCAGGGTGAGCCCCACGACGCCGCCCTTCGATGCGGAGTAGGCGGCCTGGCCGATCTGTCCGTCGAAGGCGGCGACGGACGCGGTGTTGATGATCACGCCGCGTTCCTCTTCGACGGCCTCCTGCTGGCTCATCGCAGCCGCTGCGAGCCGGATCACGTTGAAGGTGCCCACGAGGTTGACCTCGATGACTTTCTTGAAGAGGTCGAAGTCGTGGGGGGTGCCGTCGCGCTTGATCGTGCGGGCGGCCCAGCCCACGCCGGCGCAGCTCACCGCTATGCGCAGCTCGCCGAGCTCCTTGGCGGCGTCGATGGCCGCCTGGACTTGCGCTGCGTCGGAGACGTCGGTCTTTTGGAAGATCACTCCGTCGCCGAGCTCCGCCGCCAGCGCCTCGCCTCGCTCGACATTCATGTCGACGATGACGGCCTTGGCGCCGCCGCCGACCAGACGCCGAACCGTCGCTTCCCCGAGGCCAGAGGCCCCGCCGGTGACCAGTGCTACCGAGCCGTCGATCTTCATGCGTACCTCCTTGGGGGGTTCGAAGGGAGCCCCCAAGAGCCACGAGCGCGCGCGACGGTCAAGCTGGGCTGTGAGTCGCCTCGCTGGCGAGCCTTGCCGTCGAGCGGATCGTCAAGGCGACCTCAGGAGGAACTCGTCGAGGAGGCGACGCACCCGCACGAGCCGGTCGTTGGCTTCGAGGTCGCGGGCGTACTCCCATGCCTCGCTCGTCGCGCCGCCCGCCCGCAGCCGGACGGTAACCCGCCCGCCCTCCACCGGGGCGCTCGGCAGTCCGTCGCCGGCCTCCTGCTCCCAGGCCTCGATCTCGACGAGGGCGCGGACGAGGCGCTGCATCTGGGCAGGGCGCAGCCGCAGCTCCCTTTGCTCGGCCAGGGCTCCGGCGGGGGCCTGCGTGGCGTTCAGGGTGGCCTCGGGGCGCTCCGTCGAGGGCACGAAGCCCGGCCGCCAGCGCTCCAGCCGCATCGTCCCGTCGGCTCGAACGACGATGTCGCGGCCTCCCAGAGCCCCTTCTCGCTCCTGGTAGAGCAGCGCGAAGTCCTCCGGCGGGGCCTCCTCGGTCTGAGCCGCACGCGTCAACGCGCTGCCGACGGGGTGGACGCAGCCTGCGAGCGTGGCGAGCAGCAGGGAGGCGCCGAGACGAGGCATGGCCGGGAGGGTAGCGCAAACCCGGCGCCTCGCTCGGTGAAGTCCCCGCCCATCGCGCCCGTCCCATGGGGCATGATGGCGGTCATGCGTGCGATCCTCCTTTTCGGCGTGCTCGCTTCGAGCGCCCTCGCGGTGGCCCAGGAGATGGGGCAGGGCGAGGCCAACATCACCGCTCGGGCGGATGTGCGGATGAGCCTCGAGAGCGGTCCGGCGACCAACAGCACCAAGCTCGCGTCGATCGGCGGCGCCGTCGGCAGCAAGCTTGGGGAGGTGCGCCGATGTTACCGCGAGCGCACCGCCGACGATCCCGAGGTGGACGGTGAGCTTCGGCTCGTGGTGCGGCTGGAGCCGGGGGGTGGCGTCGTCGAGGTGACCCGGGACCTGCTCGAGGACGCGCCCCTGGTGCGGTGCGTTCTGACGGCCCTGCGGTCAGCGGAGCTGGCGCGGGTGCGTCCACCGGGAGTCGCCTACGTGACCCTCCGCTTCAGCAACACGGCCGCCGAAGGGGTGCGTACGACCCGGGAGCGGCGCCAGATCGAGGACGCGGCGCCGGTGACGACGAACCCCGACGGGCTCCTCGAAGCGGTCGGCCGGACGGAGCAGGGCGAGGTCCGTTTTCGGGTGATCGGGCGGCCCGGCGCGAGCGAGGCGCAGGTTCAAGGCGTGCACCGGACGGTCCGCGCGGCCATCCCGGCGCTTCTCGACTGCCGGCGCAAAGCTGCCCGTCGCCAGGCGCCCTACGGGCAGATCCGCCTCGACCTCCGCGTCGGTCGGGGCGGTCGGGCCCGCGCCCGCGTGCGGCGCAGCACCGTGCCGGACGCGCGAGGTCCCCGCTGCGTGACCCGCGCCATGCAACGGGCGCGCTTCGGCGACGCCGCCCGGGGGCGGGTGGACGTGGTCGTGGAGTTCGCCCATCGCCCCGGCGACCCCTACGACCCTCCCCCCGGCCAGGCACCTTCCTCTCGATCACCCTGAGGCGAGCGGCAGCCTGGCCGGGTTGCGCGGCTGCTGGGGGACTCGGGGTCATGAGATCGGCACGGCTCCGGGCCTCTTCGTGCCCGCACGCGCCGGGCGGCTGGTGGGGGGCTCGGCCCGGGGCTATGAAGCCCGCCCGCCGCCATGCTCTTCCAGTCCCTCGACTACATCTTGTTCCTGACGCTGGTGGTCGGGGCCTTCTGGGCGCTCCGGCGGCAGAGCGGCGCACGGCTGGTCGTGCTCTTTCTGAGCAGTTGCGCGTTCTACATGGCGTGGCGGGCCGAGTACATCGCGCTGATCCTGGGCTCCACCTTGCTGGACTTCGTCGCCGGTGCGCGCATCCACGCGGCGAGTCGACGACGCACCAAGCGGCTGTGGCTCGCGGCGAGCCTGACGGGCAACCTCGGGCTGCTCTTCGCGTTCAAGTACTACAACTTCTTCGCGCTGGAGCTGAGCGAGGCGCTGCGATCGTGGGGGTTGGGGTCGGGCTTGCCCCTGCTGGAAGCAGCGCTTCCGGTGGGCATCTCCTTCTACACCTTCCAGACGCTCAGCTATACGATCGACATCTACCGCGGCAGGTTGGAGCCGACCAAGTCGCTGCTCCGTTTCGCCGCGTTCGTCACGTACTTCCCGCAGCTCGTCGCCGGGCCCATCGTGCGCGCCAGCGAGCTCTTGCCGCAGCTCGCGCGGGAGGCGCGGCTCCGAAGCGAACAGGTGGGCCGCGGTCTCTTCCTGATCGTCGTCGGGCTCGTGAAAAAGATCGCCATCGCGGATTACCTGGCGCTCAACCTCGTCGATCGCGCCTTCGACCAGCCCGAGCTCTACAGCTCCTTGGAGATCGTCCTCGCCCTCTACGGCTTCACCATGCAGCTCTACTGCGATTTTTCGGGTTACACCGACGTCGCCCGGGGCTCAGCGATGCTGATGGGCTTCGAGCTCCCGGAGAACTTCGACCGTCCCTATCAAGCGACCAGCCCCGCCGACTTCTGGCGACGCTGGCACATGACCCTCAGCCGCTGGCTGCGCGACTACCTCTACTTTCCCCTCGGCGGCTCGCGGGTCGGGCCGCTCCGCGCGTACTTCAACCTCGGTCTGACCATGTTCCTCGTGGGCATCTGGCACGGCTGGTGGCGCAACTTCGAGGTCTTCTTCTGGTACGCCTTGCTCCAGGCCGGCGCCATGGTTGGGCACCGCTTCGTCTTTCGCCTCAGCAAGCGGCGCAAGGACGCGAAGGACGCGCTGGCCCTGAGGGCCTTCAAGGTCTTCTGGTGTCTGCAGTTCGTGGTCTTCTCGCGCATCCTCTTTCGCGCGTCGAGCATGGAAAACGCCGCCGCCGTGACCGCGCGCATCACCGACGGTGCCGCCTCGCTCTACCGGCACCTGTTTGCGGCACCCCTCGGCGAGGCCGAGCTCGCGCCCGCGATCGCGACCCTCCAGATCACGCCGAGTCTCTGGATGCTCCTCGTCTTCACTTTCGCCGCCCACTTCACGCCGCGGCGGCTCTTCTTGTCCTTCGAGAGCTTCTTTCTGAAGCTCCCGGCGCCGGCTCAAGGGCTCGCCCTCGCCCTCGCCGGTGCGCTCCTTTCGGCGGTCGCCGCCGCCGAGGCTGTCCCCTACATCTACTTCCAGTTCTGAGCCATGCACGACAGCAAGCGAGACGAAGACGAGACGAGCGAGGCGCTGCGCCACCTCGCGGTCGTTGTGCTGACCCTCGCGTTCGCAGTCGTGCTGACCTACCTGGTGCCACCCCTCGGACGCTTTCGACCATGGCAGCCGGGCGACCCGTGGCCCTTGGCGAGCCTCTTCACGCCCGCCGAGGAGCTCTACGCCTTCGCTGGCACCGGTACCGTCGACGAGCCCGTCGCCGACCCGGAGGCGCTCGCCGAGGACCTCGGGGAGGCCGTCGCGCGCAGCCTGGCCGACGGCGAAGACGAAGGCGGCGAGCCCATGGGTTCGCCGGTCCGCGTCGCCCCGGAGGAGTACGAAGGGGTCGAGGTCCACATCGAGGACCCCACCGGCCGCGGGATGCGCCCCTTCTACGAGGCATTGCTGAAGACCGCCCGCGGTGAGGAGGGCGCGATCACCCGCATCGCTCACTACGGCGACTCCAGCATCGCCACCGACCACATCACCTACACGCTGCGTCGCCGTCTGCAGCGGCGCTTTGGGGACGCCGGTCACGGCTTCGTCCTCATCGCCAAGGGCTACAACCCTTACCGCCACCGCGACATCGAGCACTCGGCGAGCGAGGCCTGGACGCTCCGCGAGATCACGCGCAATCACCTGACGACCGACGGCCGCTATGGCTTCGGAGGCATTCAATTCCGAGGCGTCCCCGGAGCCTGGGCGCGCTTCGCCACGGACGAGGACGCGCCCGTCGGCCGCTCCGTCTCGCGCATCCAAATCCTCTACCAGCGGCACCGTCGCGGCGGCGACATCCGCTATCGGATCGACGGCGGCGAGTGGACGACGATCCACACCCGCAGCGAGATCGACGAGGACGCCGTCGAGACCATCGAGGTGCCCGATGGGGCGCACCGCCTCGAGCTCCGTTTCGGCGGCCACGGTCAGCCCCGGCTCTACGGCGTCGTCTTCGAACGCGCAGGGCCGGGTGTGGTCTACGACAGCCTCGGGCTCGTCGGCGCCCGTGCCAGCCGCCTGCTGAACTTCGACGCCGAGCACATCCGCGCCCAGCTCGCCGCCCGCGGCACGAACCTCCTCGTGCTCGGCTTCGGCGGCAACGACGCGAGCGACCGGATCGATCGGCAGCGCTACGAGGCCGACTACCGAGCGATCCTCCGGAAGATGCGCGGCGACCGCGAGGACCTCGGCTGTCTGGTCTTCGCGCCCCTCGATCAAGGCGAACGCGACGGGCGTGGGCGCGTGCGGACCATGCGCACCCTGGAGGACATCGTCGAGGCCCAGCGTGCCGCAGCGGCCGCCGAAGGCTGCGCGTTCTTCGACACCTGGCGGGCCATGGGGGGCGAAGGAGCGGTGCGGCGTTGGCTCCGCAGCCGCCCACGGCTCGCCAGCGGCGATCTGCGCCACATGACCCCGGCGGGTTACGAGGTCGTCGCCGACCTCTTCTACAAAGCGCTCCTCGAAGGGTTTGCCGGCTACTTGGCCGAGCTCGACGGTTCGTCGGAGGCCTCGTCGGAGCCGCTCCCCTCACCCGCTCCTTCGGACGCACCCGGGCCGTCGGACCAAGCCCCGCGGGAGGCCCAGAACCCAGCGAGAGCGCCAAGGGACGCGGCGCCGCCGTAGGTCGTCAGCACGCCCCAAACGTCCGGGGCGGCGGCCTGCGCGTAGGCGATGGCGGACCCGGCGACGGCGTGGGCGGCGATGGCGACGAGCAAGTAGCGATACCCTCGGCTCGGTGCGCACGCGACAGCGGTCGCCAGGCCGAGGTGCATGACCACGATCGCCGCCTCCCGGCCGAGGGTTCCCAACACATCGAGGGGCGACTGCTCCCACCACGCGAAGACCTTCATGCCAAGGCGGACGGCAGCGCGCCCTTCGAGCCCGAGCTGTCGCATGTCGTCGAAGGTCTGCCCGTGGAACAGGAGGGCGAGGGTCGCCATCCAGAGCACGAGCAGGCCGCCGAGCATCGCCTGGGCGCCGCCGTGGCCCAGGCCGAGCAGCGCACCGGTTCGCGGGCTCGTGAGCGCCGGCAGGTACCGCCGCAGGGCCCAGAGCCGCACCGGTTCGTCCGTCAGTGCTGCCGCCACCCCGGCCAGGAGGGCGCTGACGAGCGGCGCGGTCTCCGTGGAAGGGAGCGGCAGGGCGCCCGCCTCGAAGCCCCGCCGGATCGTCCATGCGAGCGCCATCTGGAGCACCTGCCCGAAGACGAAGGTCAGCGCCCCAATGCCGAACACGCCCAGGGGAAGCGCCCAGCGTCGAGCGAGGACGCGGGCGGCCCACAGCGGTCCACCGATGAGAACGACGATCTCGAAGACGTGGGCGGCAACGAGCATCGGTCGTCGGTATCAGTTGCGGCTGCCGCACGCCAGCTCGCGCGTCCACCCGTGCTGTAGGTGCCTCGGCACGGCCGAGCGGTTCGGGGATCTGGATTGTCCTGTTGATTCAGGCGGGTGGAGAATCAGGCCGGTGAGCGCCCGCTCGGCTAGATGGCTGCCCCGCGAAAGTTTTTCTCATGCGGTGCGAATATTCGACTAGTTTGGTGGTCCAACCGCTGCGGTCACGTCGGCCAGCGAAGGGCGCGCAGGAGCGGGCGCGCAGGAGATGGAGGACTCGTGAAGAAAATCAGCAAGTTGACGATTGCCCTCGGGATCGCGGGCGCCGCGCTCGTTGTCGGCGTCCACGGACACACGGTGGCCCAGGGGTCCCTGACGATCGGGGGGAGCAGCTCGAATTTCGGGACCCACGCGGTTCAGGGGGGCTTCGTCCCCGATCCGAAGCAGATCGCCGGCATCGTCTCCGGCGGGAGCCTCAACGCCTCGGCCATGGGCCTGGGCAGCGGCTGCACGGGTTACGTTACGCGCCAGCCGGACATCATCGTCAACTACACCTCCCCCGCGCGCTTCCTGCGCTTCTACTTCCAGGGTCAGGGCGACACCACCCTCATCATCAACGACGCCAGCGGTCGCTGGCGGTGCAACGACGACACCGCCGGGCTCAACCCGCAGGTGGACATCCAGAACCCCCCGGCGGGGCAGTACGACATCTGGATCGGCAGCTACGAGGCGGGCGCCAACATCCGCGGCACCCTCTACCTCACCGAGCTGCGCAGCAACCACGCTCACCCCTGAGCGGCCGGCGGGCGCTGCGCGTTCGAAGCAAGGGCAGCCCCGGTGGGCTGCCTTCGCTTTATCGCGGCCCGTCCCTTGGGGCGGGGTCGGTGTCGAAGCCCTCGAGGAGGGCGCCCAGAAGCACCTCCCCCAGCCGCTCGTAGCCCCGCCGCGTGTAGTGGATGTGATCGGGCTGAGCATAGGGCGGCTCGGCCGCGGCCCACTCGACCATTGACAGCGGGCCGCCGCTGAAGCTCACGAGGTCGAAGAACCCGCAGCCATGCCGAAGCGCCACTCGGTACTGGGCCTGCACAATGGCAGCGGTTCGCGGGCGATCTTCCCAGCGTCCGTCGGGCCGACGTTGGGGGCGGTCCGAGGGCCCGATGAGCAGACACGCCGCCTGTGGCGCGACCTCCTGCACACGCCCCACCACCGCATCGAGCTGCGCCTCGTACTCGTCGATGGGCTGCTCGTCGCCGCTCTCGTTCGTCCCGTACGCGAGGACGACGAGGTCCGGGTTTCGACGCCGGAGGTGCTCGCGGTAGAGCGTGTCTTCCCAGAGAAGGTGGTAGCGGGCCCGGGCGCCGTTGATGCCCAGCGTGTCGACGACGACGCCCGGCGCGTCCCGCTCGACGGCGACGCCAAAGAAGCGAACCGGACCGTCGCCGCGGAGCCGCACCTCGAGCTCGTGGGGGCCGTCGGGCACCCGGAAGGTCGCGTAGCCCGGGCCGTACGCCGCTCCCTCGGTGATCACGTGCTGCGCCTGGCGACCGTCCACGAAGACGTCGAAGCTGCCGCCGCCAGGGCGGGTCAAGTAGTAGAGGTCGAAGAGGCTCGCGGCCCGGCCGACGGTCCCGCGGGTGGCGGTGCGCACGCGCCCGAAGGCGCTGGCGCGCGCGCTCTCGACGAAAACCCCATGCACGCCGTAGTAGTCGGTGCTGCGGGTGTTCGCGCGGACTTTGCTCGCGTCCCATAGCGCGCGGTTCGACTCCACCTCGACGCCGCGATGCCGGTACGTCCGCCACGGGTGCGCGGGCAGGACGATCCCATGCCCGGCGTCTCCGAAGCGTCGCTGAAGCTCCCGTCGCAGGTAGCCGGTGAAGAGGTCGCTGGCGACGTGGGAGGCGCCGTAGAACAGCAGGCGCGCCTGCCCTTCGCCGCGGGCGGCGCGTCGGAGGGCCGCATGCAGGGGCGCCATCGAGCGCCCGTCCCGGTCTTCGATCGCGATGTCGTAGCCAAGCCTGTCCTCAGGAGGAGGACGCAGAAGGCGCGGTCCCTGGCGAAAGGGCAGCGGCGGGGGACCAAGGGTCGCCGAGCCGAAGTCGAGGGGCTGGGCAGCGGAAGGGTTCCGCGGGGCGTCCGCCGCCGCCGGGGTCCCTCCGCCGTCGTAGAGCACGGTCCACGCGGCGCCCAAGCCGAGGCCGAGGGCGACGACGGCGAGGGGAGAGTGGAACGCCTGCGGCATGTGCACGTTCTTCACAGTGATCGGCTCTGGCTCCCCCGTCCAGTTTTCGGGCGACGCCCTCCCGACCGCTAGGTAGTCCTGGCCCCAGGGGGTGGGGTCCTGCGTTCCCGGCAGGGGACCTCCCCAAGTCGGGGCCAGACCTTTTCCTGGTTAGGG
>JALVDI010000401.1 GCA_027009115.1 Polyangiaceae bacterium
GGGCGAGCTGAGCGCCGGCGAGTTCTGGGAGCTGCTCGCGACCGGCGCCATCGCCGTGCAGCTCATCACCTGCGTGGGCTACCTGATCGCGCCGGCCCGCGACCGGCTATGGCCGAGCTGGCGCCCGTGGCAGCGCGCTCTCTTCGTCGCGCTCTTTTTGGGAGCGCCGCTGTCTTTCCACCTCGCGGCGGAGGCGGGGCTCGGTCTCGACATCGGTTGGTTCAGCTTTTACATGATCTTCGTTGCGTTGGTCGTGTTCGCACCGGCGAGCGTGTTGCGGACGATGAGCTTCACGCCGACTGCGCCGGCGCGCCGCCTGCGAGCTTGGCTGCGGCGTGCAGACGACCGGCGCTGGCGGGCGCTGGCGCTAAGCTCGCTCCTGCTCGCGGGCGCCCTCGTGACCCTGGGGACCTCGAGCCTCGATCTTCCCGGCGCGCTCGACGTCGCATTGGCCGCCTCGACGGCGCTCGCGATCGCGGGCGTGTGGGCCTTGCGGCGGCGGCAGTTCGAGCGAGCGGCGGCCTGGGGAGCGGCTCTGGCCCTCGGGGTCGTGCTCATGACGTCGTCGATCGCGCGCTCGGATGTGCGCTTCGATTTCTACCGCTTCGTCGGTGGCGAGTACCGGCGGCACGGGGACTACGCACGGGCTTTGGCGGCCTACGAGAAGGCGAACGCCTACGTTGTCCGTCCCTACTGCGTCTATCGCGGCGTGGGCCGACGGGCGGAGCTCGTGGAGTGCTACGCCCGCGAGGATCGCGCAGAGGCCGTCGCCTCGCGCCGCCGGGATCTGAGCGTGCGTCGCCGCGACCGCGCGCGGCAGGAGGCCGAGATGCGACGGCTCCTGGAGAGGCAGGCCGGCGATGCCCGCTGAGTCCATCGCCCGCCGCGACGGTCGTCGGATCGTCCTGCCGGGCCTGGTGAGCGCGCATTCCCACGCCTTTCAGCGCGGGCTGCGAGGGCGGACGCAGCGGCGAAGCGCCCGAGGTTCGTTCTGGTCGTGGCGAGCGCTGATGTACCGCTTCGCCGAGAGGCTCGACCCGGACCGCATCTACGCCTTGTCGCGCTTCGCCTACGCCGAGCTCGTCCTCAGCGGCGTGACTGCGGTCGGCGAGTTCCATTACGTTCACCACGCGCCGGACGGACGCCCTTACGCCGAGCGCACGGCGATGGCGGACGCCGTCATCCGCGCGGCGCGGGACGTCGGGCTTCGGATCAGTCTGCTGCGTGTCCTCTACGCGCGCGGCGGTGCGGGCCGAGCGGCCGAGGGGGCGCAACGGCGCTTCTGCGACCGGGACGTGGACGACGCTCTGAGGGACGTCGAGGCGCTACACCAACGTTACGCGGCAGATCCTTTCGTGCGCGTGGGCATCGCGCCGCACAGCGTTCGAGCCGTGCCGCTGCCATGGTTGAAGGCCGCGGCGCGCTACAGTGAGGAGCGCCGGCTCCCGCTGCACATACACGTGGCCGAGCAGCGGCGAGAGATCGAGGAGTGCCTGGCCGAGCACGGTCGACGCCCGGTCACCTTGCTGGCCGAGGAGGGGCTCGTCGGGCCGCGCTTCGTGGCAGTCCACGGGACCCACCTGTGCCCTGCCGAGGTGCGTGCGCTGGGTGGGAGCTTCGTGTGCGTCTGCCGTAGCACCGAGCGTGACCTTGGCGACGGACTGCCCGACGTGACGGGGCTGGTTGGGGCGGGGGCGCGTCTGTGCGTGGGCGTCGACAGCCACGCCTCGAGCGACGCCTTCGACGAGCTGCGGGCCGTCGAGCTCGACGAGCGGACCCGGACGGAGGCGCGCACGCGGCTCGACGCGACCCGCCTGCTCGTCGCGGGGACCCGGGACGGGGCCGAGGCCATCGGTTTCGGCGCCCTCGACGACGAGGTGGAGCTCGACGCGAACGACCCGGCCCTCGCGGGGTCGGAGGACATCGACGCCGACGACGTCGTCGTGTTCGTGGCGACGCCCCGGGCCGTGCGTCGCGTGCGCATCGGTGGGAACGAGGTGGTTGCCGAGGGACGGCTGGAGCGGATCGAGGAGATGCGCACCGCGTACGAGCGGGTGCTCAGGGACATCGCCTGACGCCGCGAGCCGGCGACCGTGTGCTTCCGACGCGTCGTCGGCCCGCCGGAGGAGCTCCGGACGGGCCGACGGGACGCAAGGTGGTTTGGCTCAGCTCAGGTGCACTCGGCGCCGGTGGCCACGACGCACCGGCGGTTGGCCTCGCAGCGGGCCGCGGGCAGGGGACTGCAGTCGGCGTCGAAGGCCGGCCTGACGCCCTTGCAGCAGGTCAAGCACGCCGGGTCTGTGCTCACGTAGCAACGCGGAGCGGCGGCTTCGCACTCCGAGGAGCTGAGGGCGGCGCAGTCGGCGGCGTCCTCGGGCCGTTCGGCGAGGCAGCAGGCCGGTTCGGACGTGCACTCGGCGCCGGTGGCCACGACGCATTCCGCCCGGTCTTCGCAGTGGGCCGGAGGCAAGCCGTCGCAGTCGGCGTCGAAGGCCGGCCGGACGCCCTTGCAGCAGCTCGTGCACGCCGGGTCTGTGCTCACGTAGCAACGGGGCCCGGCGGCTTCGCACTCCGAGGAGCTGAGGGCGGCG
>JALVDI010000402.1 GCA_027009115.1 Polyangiaceae bacterium
AGCCCCTTCTTCAAGGTGCCTTGCTCGACAATCGCCGGCAGCAGGTCCTTCTTGTTGGAGCGCAGCCACTCGACCAGCTCGCGGCAGTAGCGCGTCACGTCCTCGACGGGGATCTCGTCGACGAAGCCGTTCGTGGCAGCGTAGATCTGCGCGATCTGCTCCTCGACGGGAACCGGCGCGTACTGCCCCTGCTTGAGCACCTCGACGAGCCGCGCGCCCCGCGCAAGCTGCTGCTGGGTGGCCTTGTCGAGGTCCGAAGCAAACTGCGCGAAGGCCTGCATCGCGCGAAACTGCGCGAGCTCGAGGCGGAGGGTACCCGCGACCTCCTTCATGGCCTTGATCTGCGCGTTGCCGCCGACGCGGGACACGGAGATGCCGACGTTGATGGCCGGCCGGACGCCCGAGTTGAAGAGGTCGGCTTCGAGGAAGATCTGACCGTCGGTGATGGAGATGACGTTCGTCGGAATATATGCGGACACATCGCCGGCCTGCGTCTCGATGACGGGAAGCGCGGTGAGGGAGCCGCCCGAATCGGGAAGCTTCTTGGCGACGAAACCGTCCCCCGCCTCCTTGAGGGCCTGTTCCATCTCGTGCTCCTGGCCCTGTCCAGGGAGGAAGATCCGCTGCCCCTCCTTGCGGACCGGCTCCTCGTCCTTCTTCACGATGACGTACTCTTCGGCCATTTTCGCGGCGCGCTCGAGGAGACGCGAGTGGACGTAGAAGACGTCGCCGGGGAAGGCCTCGCGGCCGGGCGGGCGGCGGAGCAAGAGGGAGAGCTGGCGGTAGGCGACGGCCTGCTTGGAGAGGTCGTCGTAAATGCACAGCGCGTGGCGGCCGCTGTCGCGGAAGTACTCGCCCATCGTCACGCCGGTGTACGGAGCGATGAACTGGAGCGGCGCCGGCTCCGATGCACCGGCGAGGACGACCGTCGTGTACTCCATCGCGCCGTGCTCCTGGAGCTTGGCGACGACCTGAGCCACCGTGGACTGCTTCTGGCCGATGGCCACGTAGAAGCAGTACACGCCCTTGCCCTTCTGGTTGATGATCGTGTCGATGGCGACGGCCGTCTTGCCGGTCTGGCGGTCACCGATGATGAGCTCACGCTGACCGCGCCCGATCGGAATCATCGAGTCGATGGCTTTGAGCCCCGTCTGCAATGGCTCCTGAACCGGCTGCCGGGCGATGATGCCCGGGGCCTTGAGCTCGACACGACGGGTGTGCTCGGACTCGATCGGGCCCTTGCCATCCACCGGCTGACCCAGCGCGTTGACGACACGGCCGACGAGCGCCTCTCCAACGGGCACCTCGACGATCTTGCCCGTGCGCTTGACCGTGTTGCCTTCCTCGATGCCCGTGTCCGGTCCGAGGATGGCGACACCGACGTTGTCCTCTTCGAGGTTGAGGACCATGCCCATGATCCCGCCGGGAAACTCGACGAGCTCGCCGGCCATGGCTCCGTCGAGACCGTAGAGACGCGCAATGCCGTCACCGACCGTCAGGACGGTGCCCGTCTCCATCACGTCGACCTTCTTGTCGTAGTCGGCGATCTGCTGCTTGATGATGTTCGAAATCTCTTCGGCGCGAAGCTGCATCGAATTTTTCCTCGGTGGTTCCGGGGCGCCCCCCCGCAGGGCGACGCGGAGTCGTTGGGTGGGCTCGCTCAGTGCGTGAGCATCCGGTCTTTGAGTTCTTGGAGGCGGGTGCGGAGACTGCCGTCGTAGATCCGGTCACCGACCCGTGTCACGACGCCGCCAATGAGCGCCGGATCCTCCCGCTTGGTCACGGTGACCTTGCGGCCCAAGGCTTTCTCCAGGGTCTTGGCGAGCTCGGCGAAGTACGACTCGGGCATGGGCCCAGCGGTCGTGACCTCGGCGACGACGAGCCCACCGCGCTCCTCTCGGAGAGCCGCAAAGGCCTGAGCCACCTCCGGGATCAACCGCAGCCGATGGCGATCGCAGAGGAGCCGGAGCGTGTTGAGCAGCACGGGGCTGAGCCCGAGACGCCTGGCGAGGGCTCCCAGCACGGCCACCCGAGCCTCCGCGGTGACCGCCGGGTTCTCAAAGACCTCTCGCAACTCCTTGCTCGCCGTCCAGGCCTCCACGAGGGCCTCGAGGTCGCGTTCTACCTTCTCGGTCTCCCCGCGCTCCTCGGCCAGCTCCAGGAGCGCCTTGGCGTACCGGCGTGCGATCGTCGTTCCCCTCACGCGCGCTTCTCCTCTGCCATTGCGGCGACACTCTGCAGGTAGTCCTGGGCAAGGCGACGCTGGTCCTCGGCCGTCATGCCCTTGGCGAGCAGCTCCGTCGCCGCGGCGACAGCGGCCTCGATGGCCTCGGCGGTCAGCTCTTCACGCAGCTGTTTCATCCGCTGCTCGATCTGGAACTGGGCGTCCTTGCGCATGAGCGCCGCCTTTTCCTCGGCCTCCTGCACGATGCGATCGCGCTCTTCCTCGCCGGCCTTGATGACCTCTTGGCGAATGTTCTCCATCTCCGCGTCGAGGCGCTCGAGGCGCTCCTCGAACTCCTTGCGCTTGGCTTCGGCCTCTTCTTCTCGGCGGCGCGCCTCGGCAACGGCGTCCTCGATCTCCCGGCGGCGACTCTCGAGGGCAGCTCGAATCTTCCGTCGTGCCCCAACGTAGATCAGCAGCACCAACAGCCCGAAGCTGACGAGGGAAGCACGGAAGTTCGGGTCGGCGAGGATGGCGTCGATGGTGACCTCGCCGTGGTGCTCCTCCTCGGCGTGGTCCCCGTCGTGCTCCTCGGCGTGCGCAGTCTGCTCCCCGGCGTGCGGCTGGGCCGCGAGGGGCGAAGACGGGAGGGCCCATCCGAGTACGAGCGCAAAGGCGAACGCATGCACGACCCGCATCACTGAACCTCCCGGGCGAGCAGCTTCGCGGCGATCTCCTTGGCGAGGAGCGGCACGTCCGTGGCCATGGCGGCGCGGATCTTCTCGGCTTCCTTGGTCATCGTGGCTTGGGCCTCGGCCAGCTCCTGGTCGGTCTCGGCGCGAACCTTGGTCAAGATGGTCTCTTCGAGGTGCCTGGCCTCTTCGCGAAGCTTGTCGCGCTCACTGCCGGCGCTCACTCGGACCTTGTGCAGCTCCGCCTCGAACTCCTTGGCGCGCGCCGCGGACTCGCGTTCGAGGCGCTTGGCCTTCTGGCGGGCCCCCTCGATCGCCTCCTCGCGGGCTTCGAGCACCGCGAGGACCGGATGGAAGACGAGCTTGCGCAAGACGACGAAGGCGACCCAAAAGAGCGCGAACTGGAAGAAAAACGTCCCATCCAGGTCGATGATCGAGCCGGACAGGATGGCGGTCAGTGGGTTCATGGGGGCCTCGTGAGGCGGGCGCGGAGCCGGGCGCCCTCGGACTGTGCCGACCCCAGCTTGGTTCGGAGTCGGCCGTCGCACGCTGCAAGAGCGTCGCAGCGCGCGCCACGTAGCATCGCCTCCAGAGGGGGTCAACCGGGGGCGACACAGGAGCCCAACCACTGAAGATTGCTAGGGATTCTTCTGGAGCGGGCGCGCTGGGGGGGCCGCGGCGCGTGGGCGGCGAAGCAAACCGGGGCGCCGAAACGCTCGCGAATCGGAGGGCGAGCACGGGCGCCCGCGCCGCGGCGGCCTTATCTCCTCCTCATGGGTGTCGCCCCGGATCCCCTCAGTCGTTACTGGGACGTCGCGACCGACAGCTTCGTCGGCTACGCGCGTTACCTCTGGCACGACATCACCGAACCTTCGGCGCACAGCTGGTTCTACGTCTTGCTCGCGGTCAGCGCCGCGGCCCTCGCCGCCGAACGCCTGTGGCCGTGGCGCCCGCAGCAACCGTTGCTGCGCGAGGGCTTCTGGCTCGACACGTTCTATCTGTTCTTCAATTTCTTCGGCTTCTCCTTGGTGGGCTTCGCGGCCCTGAGCGACGTTGCCACGATCGCCCTGCGGGACGCTCTGGCCCAACTGGGGGTCGGCGCACTGACGGCCGTCGACGCCGCAAGCTGGCCCATCCCCGCCCAGCTCGCCGTCTTTTTCGTCGGCCGAGACTTCATCCACTACTGGGTGCACCGGACGCTCCACAAGCTCCCTGCCCTGTGGCGCGTGCACGAGGTTCATCATTCGGTACGAGAGATGGGCTTCGCCGCCCACATGCGCTTTCATCCGCTGGAGACGGTGATCTATCGCAGCGTCGAGTACCTGCCCCTGTCGGCGCTCGGCTTCGACCTCGACCACCTCTTCTATGCGCACCTGACGGCGCTGATCATCGGCCACTGCAACCACGCGAACTTCCGGCTGCCCCTCGGACCGCTCCGCTACCTGCTCAACTCGCCCCAAATGCACATCTGGCACCACGCGATCGACCTGCCCGAAGAGCGCCTGCGCCGACATGGGGGCGTGAACTTCGGGGTCTCGCTCAGCGTCTGGGACTATCTCTTCGGCACCGCCCACGTGCCACGCTCGGGGCGGGACGAGGCGCTAGGGTTCGAAGGGATCGAACGCTACCCGCAGCGCTTCTTCGGGCAGCTCGTGGCGCCTTTTCGCCGGCGGTGAGCAGTGGTAGCCCTGCCTCCTCGGAAGCGAGACGAACGATGACGCGACGCCCCAAAGCCGTGGTCGCTTGGAGCTCCGGCAAGGACAGCGCCCTGGCCACTCATGTCGCGCGACAGTCCTCCGAGGTCGAGGTCGTGGGGGCGCTCACGACGGTGACCGATCGCTACGGCCGCGTCTCGATGCATGGCGTCCGCGAGACGCTGCTCGACCTCCAAATGGAAGCGCTGGGGCTTCCCTGCACCAAAGTCCGCATCCCGGCACCGTGCCCCAACGAGGTCTACGAACGCGAGATGGCCCGAGCGATGTCCGAGCTCCGACGCGCCGGCGTCTCCCACGTCGTCTTCGGCGACCTCTTCTTGCGCGACATCCGCGCCTACCGGGAGGCGCAGCTCGCGCGGGCAGGGATGCACGGCGTCTTCCCACTGTGGCTCCGCGACACCGGTGAGCTCGCCCGAGACATGCTCCGCTCGGGCCTGCGCGCCCTGATCACCTGCGTGGACCCGCGGGTCCTCGATCGAGAGTTCGCCGGCCGAGCCTTCGACGAGTCGATGCTCGCCGAGCTGCCCGCGGCGGTCGACCCCTGCGGCGAGAACGGTGAGTTCCACACGGTCGTGGTGGATGGGCCGATGTTTGCGCGATCCATCCCCGTCGAGGTGGGCGCTGTCGTCGAGCGTGACGGTTTCGTCTTCGCCGACGTGCTCCCTCTCGAAGAGGCCTGAGCGGGTCAGCCCCGAATGGCCGCCAAGCGGCGGCGGAGCCGAACGATCGCGCGGCGCGCCGACTTGGCGTTCTCGGACTCCAGCAGGCTGTCAGGCACCGCTGGCAGATCCGGGTCGACGAGGATACGGAAGCGAGCCAAGGTGCGCCGGCCTCCCTCGATGGGCTCCAACTCCCACCGGGCGTAGAAGGCGTCCATGTTGCCCTGCGTCATACGCGCTTCGACGACCGTCTTGCCGTTCACTTCGCGGGAGCGCACGTCGAGCCGCGCCCAGAGCGTGACCGTGTCGCGGAGGATGCCCACCTCCATGTAGACGGACGCCCGCGCGCCCCGCTGGGCCAGGACTCGGGAGGTACGAAAGTGGGGCATGAAGGTGTCGTAGCGCGCGTAGTCGAGCACTACGCGGCGGACGTCCTCGAAGGGGGCGTCGACGATGCCCGCGGCGCGGCCGCTGGCGACGGAGCTGCCGCGGCTGGGGGCGGTGCCCACCTCGATGGCGTCCCGCGCATCGCGCGGCACGCGGAGCTGGGCCGCTCCGATGGACGGGACGGACAACCAGAGCGCGAGAAAGACAGGAAAGGAGCGGTTCATGGTGCCTCGATGGATAGGACGCCTGCGGAGCGCACCCGATTCAGCGCGCCCCGATCGCCCGGCCGCGCCACAGGCGAGAGTGTGACACGAGCGAGCGAAAGCCCGGCAGCCGCCGATGCCCGATGGGTGAGGCGGCCTTCGGACATCCTGCAGCGGACCAATGAGTCGGGCGTGCACCCCGCGCAGCCTTCGGGTATCGATCCGATCATGAAGCATGCGACAGCCCGGGCTTGGTGGGGGGTGCTCCTGTGCGCCGCGGCGTGCTCGAACAGAGGAGCGCCGCCCGCCGAAGGAGACGGTGGGCCGGAGGCGGGACGCCCGGATGCGACCCTCGACGCCGGTGCGCTGGACGCGGAGAACGATGCCCCTTGGGACGCGGCCGCGGACGCGGTCCTGGACACCTTCGACGCCGGCCCGCTGACCGGCGACGAGTACTTCTACGTGTTCGACCTCCTCGACATCGGCGCGCCCGAACCGGAAGGCGATCCGACGATCGTGCCGGGCTTCGACCTCGACGGAGTCGTCAGCGACGGAAGCGAGATCGAGACCTGCCGTACGGCCGACTTCACCTCGCCTCCGCCGGACTCGGAGAGCGGGGTCGACAACGCTCTGGGGCCGCTTCTGGCCCGCGAGGAGCCGCGGTTCAACATTCGCGCAAACCTCCGAGGTTCGGTGCGCATCGGGAAGCTGCTGGTGCTGTTGAGGCTCCGGGGCGTCGACGATCTCGCCGACGACGATCGCGTCGAGGTCGACGTACTCTTCGGGCTTCTCCCCGAGGGGGTCGCCGCGCCCGCGTTCGTCGGCGAGCGCTTCGAGCCGGGGCAGACCTTCGACGTCGACGCCCGCTCGCTCGACGCGGAGATGCAGCCGCGGGTGACGCTCCCTGGGCAGATCGTGGGCGGCCGCCTGCGGGCGGGGCCCGGCCGGCTAGGGTTGTCGATTCCCTTTGGCGCGGATCTCGTCGAGCTCCAGCTCGATCGGGTCGAGCTCCGAGCCGACGTGAGCGCGACGGAGCTGAGCCGCGGCGTCATCGGTGGGGCCCTGGACGTCGAAGACACCGCCGTGGCCCTCGAGCCGATCAGCGACTTCGACATCGCGCTCATCCGCCTCGTGCTCGGCGGCGCCGCCGATCTCGATCGTGAAGGGGGCGCGTGCACCTCGGCGTCGATCGGCCTGGTCTTCGCGGGCGTCGAGGCGATCGAGGGGACGGTGCGCATGCCCTGAACGGGCGTTCCTCGCCGCCCTCAGCTCGCCCTCGACGGACGCCGACCGGGCGCGATACAACCGGCACGACATGAGACGACACGTCCTCCACGGTCTGCTGGCGGCCGCGACCCTCAGCTCTCTCCTGCAGCCAGGCGTCGCCGAGGCCCAGCCTCGCGCCGGTGTGGTGCTGCGCTTCCGCGGCTGGCGAGGCGCGCAGGCCCGTGCGCAGGTCGTGCGCGCGCTCGGAGACCGGACGAACCTGGTGTCCCGCCGAGACGCGGAGGCGGCGGCGGATCGCGCGGGCGTCTCCCTCGACGACGCCGCAGGCATGGCCACCGTCGCCCAGGAGCTTGGCCTGAGCTTCTTCGTGGCGGGCCGAGTGCGGGGCCGAGGCGGCCGGGCGCGGACCCTCGTCCGCGTCTACGACGCTCAGGGCAACGAGCTGGCGAGGCGTGAGGGTCCGCGGCCTGTCGGAGCGGCGCGCCTTCGGAGGATTCGCCAGGCCGCCCTCGCAGCCTTCGACGAAGCCAACGCGAAGATCGCGCGTGCAGAGGCCGAGGCCGCGGCCGCACGGCAGGCCGAGCTCGAACGGCAGCGGCAGCTCGAAGCGCAGAGGGAGGCCGAGCGCGCAGCCGCCGAAGAGGTGGAGGAGACGGCCAGCGGCCTGCCCCGGCTGCAGGCGCTCGTCGGTCTCGACCTGCGCAGGCGCAAGGCGGTCGTGAACCTCGCGGATGGAGGGAGGCGCCGCTACAAGGCGGGCTTGTTCTCGGAGCTGACCCTCGAGCTCCGCTCGTTCCCGGCGGGGAACGCGGACTCGCTCCTGCGCGGCCTCTACGCGCAACTCGACCTCGCCTTCGCGATGGGGCTGAGCACCCAAGAGAAGGACATGGCCGGCAACATCATCGGCTCCGAGATCTCCACCTCCGCGTGGCGCCTCGGCGTACAGCTCGGCTACCTCTATGCGCTGGAGGACGACAGCTTCCGCGTCGGCGGCCTCGTCGGCTTCGGCGTCGACAGGTTCAGCATCGGACCGAACATGACGATGCCCTCGTCGTCGTACACCTACCTGCGGCTGGGGGTCGTGGCCGACGCGCGCCTCCACGAAGAGCTCCTGCGGATACGAGCCGACCTCGGCTTGCGGGCGACCTTCGGCGTGGGCGATCTCGTGCCGACCTTTGGCGCCGACAGCAAGCAACGTGGCTTCGACGTCGGGCTCGGGCTCTACGGCCGGATCGAAATCGGCCTTACCTACGGGTTCCGGTTCGGGTTCTCGCGTTACTCGATCGACTTCTCCGGCGATGCCGGCCCGGGAGCCGCCGCCGCCTCCGCCGAGGACATGAGCGACCGGAACCTCTCCTTCGGCCTCCAGCTCGGCTACACCTATTGAAACCCATGCCTCCGTCCGATCTCACACCCGCCCCCGGCGAGATCAGCGCGCTGCTCGGGCCGGGCACGCGTTACGAAGGGAAGCTCCTGTTCGAAGGAAGGGTCCGCATCGACGGACGCTTCAAGGGCTCGATCCTCAGCGAGGACATGCTGATCGTCGGCGAAGGCGCCGAACTGCACGCCGACATCGACGTGGGCACGCTCATCGTGCTCGGCGGCGAAATCCACGGAGCGATCCGGGCCCGTGAGTTGGTGGAGCTGCACGCCCCCGCGCGCGTGCACGGCGACATCGAGACGCCTCGGATCTTCGTCGACCGGGGCGCGCTCTTCGAGGGTCGCTGCCACATGAGCGACGGGAGCCCCGCGGAGCAACACAGCCTCGCCGGGGCGATCGCCGACGCCCTCGACGGTACGCAGGGGCCGGACACGAGCGCCGAGAGCGCCGAGGACGCCGAGGACGCCAAGAGCGCCGAGAGCGCCGAGGACGCCGAGAGCGCCGAGGACGCCGAGAGCGCCGAGGACGCCGACGACGCGCCGAGGCCCCCAGGCCCCGAACCCGACGCCCCGAACGCGCCCACCGAAGACACCGAAGGCGCCACGGCACAGGAGTAACGCCCTCGATCGCCCCCCGTCGAACTCAGGACAGCGCGCAGTTGCCAGGGACTGCGGCGCTCCCCATCATGACGGCTGTGACCAGCGGACGACCCAGGACCTTCGACGAGACGGTCGTCCTCGATCGGGCCCTCGAAGTCTTCTGGCGAGACGGTTACGCCGCGGCCTCGCTCCAGACGCTCCTCGAGCACATGGGGATCAGCCGCCAGAGCCTCTACAACACCTTCGGAGACAAGCGGCGCCTTTTCCTGGCAGCCCTCGATCGCTACATCGACAAGCGCGCCGACGAGATGCTCGCCGTCCTCGAGGCCCCCGGCGCGTCGTTCCCCGCCCTCGTGGCGTTCTTCCGCGCCCTGGGCGAACGCTCCGGCCCCAAGAGCTGCATGGTCGGCAAGAGCTGCATGGAGTTGGGCATCGACGACCCCGAGATCGCCGCGCGGATCCATCGCTTCTTCGAACGGACAGTCGAGGCCTTCTGCAACGCCCTGGGAAACGCCGCCGCCAAGGGCGAGATCGCACCGAGCGCAGACACCGCGGCGATGGCGCGTTTCCTCACCGCCACCCTCCATGGCCTCGGGATGCTCGCGAGGGGCGGGGCGCCGCCGGAGCAGCTGAGCGAGGTGGTCGAGATCGCCCTGTCGGCGCTACGCCCGGTCCAACGCTGAAGGGGGCCACCCGGGGGTCCCGGCGA
>JALVDI010000403.1 GCA_027009115.1 Polyangiaceae bacterium
CGGTGTCGATGACGGGAACCTTCGTGAGCTTCTGCGCCACCAGCAGCTCGTGCCTCTGCTCGGGCGTGAGCTGCGTCCAGTTCTCGTCGGCCTTGAGCATCTCCATGCCCGCTTCATGCGCCGTCTTGTACTCCGCGTGGCTCCGGGTCAGCGCGTCGCGCAGCAACCCCGTGAGCTGGTCGCAGAGGGCAGGGACCGGGTCGGGATCATCCAGGAGCATGCGCTGGTCGCGGATAGCAATGACCTGCGTCTTGATCTCGGCGGCTTCCTTCAGGTGCCCGTCGGCGTGCGCAAGGAGCCGCTCGAGCCGGTGCCAGCGGGGAAGACGCTCGGCGATCCGCTCGCCGGTCTGCCGCCACGCGGCGGCCTGTTCGGCCAGCTCTTCCCGTCGCTCGTACACGGCGACGAGCTGCTCGTTGCCCGCCTTCAGCCCGAGCTCGTCGAGGTGGCTCGTCGACGGGGGCTCCGGCCTGGGCGGCTCGCCGCCCGCGGCCTGGGCGCGCTCGCGGAGGGTCTGAAGCAGCGTGGCGATGCCCGGCAGCTCCTCGCCGGGCTGACAGGTGATCCCGACGTCCTGGAGGAGCTTGCGAACCTTGATTCGCTGGATCGTGCTCACCGTGACCGACTCGACGCGGAAGCGCGTCTGCGTGAGCTTCGACCGGTCCAGCGCCTTCGCGTCGAGCACCTTGTTGTTGGCGTCGGTCGCGCGCAGGTCGCCGCTCGCCACGAGGGCGTAGATGGCCCCGTCGATGGCGTCTCGCGGCCAACCGTAGGGGCTGTCGTCGAAGTGCTTCCGGATCTCCGAGCCCTTCTTGCCGCTCCCCACGAACTTCAGGATCGCGGCCGGCACGGCATGCTTGGCGACCTCACCCGAGTGGTCCACGGCTTCGAGGGCCGCCGCGTCGCCCTTGCGGGCACGCTCGATGACCTTGTTCCACCTCGTGTGATCGGCGGCGTCGAACTGCGGATAGAGCCGGACCACGGAGCCGCGGGCGGCCTGGGCGACCTTGTCGGCGAGGTCGTTGCCGAACACCTCCTGGCCTCCTCCCTGGAAGACCCGGGCGCCGGCGAACATCTCGTCGATGAGCCCGACGAGCCGCCGCTCGGCCTCGTTCTTGCGGGTCTCCATGGCCTGGCGCGCCTCGTCGCCCTCGGGCGTGCTCGGCACGCCGCGGACGTGCAGCGTCGCCTCTGCGGCGCGAAGGCTGCCCAGGGTCTTGCGGATCTCCTCGGCCGTGCGCTTGGGGATGAACACGAAGATGGTGGGCGAGTCGTTGCCGGCGGCCCGGGCGTCGGCGAGCACGCTCTTCTCATCGTCGTCCCAGCCGTCGCGCACCCAGACGTGGATGGCATTGTCGGCCCCCTGCGGCTCCTCGGGGCCGAAGTGCGGCGTGATGCTCCGCTGCTCGCGACACTCGCCCTGGAAGACCTTCACGCCCTTCAGGCGCTTGCCGCACTCGTTGCGCAGCAGGTCGGCTCGCTCGCCCGCGACCCGCTGCGGGTCGCCCAGAATGCTGGCGATCTGGCTGCGGTACTCGTCGTTCCAGGCGCTGCTCTCCCGGGTCTGCATGCGGTACTCGTCGCCCACGCGCATGACCTTCCCGCTCTCCTCGAGCTCGGCGAGCAGGTCGGGGATCCGCTTCCGCAGCTCGGTGCTGCCGTTGCGGAGATCGGTGACGAGCAGATCGGCCAGGGCGTCGGCGTTGGCCCTGATGCCGAGGTCCGCGCCGGCGTCGCGGGGCAGCTTGCCGATCAAGAAGATCAGGCCGCAGATGCGCGCCTTGAGCCGATCGTCCTCGGAGCCCGACCCCAGCTCCTTGATGAACTCGTAGATCTCGCGCGGGAGGATCCCGGTCTGCAGGAGGTTGGCGGCGATCTCGTCGTAGATGAAGTCGCCCGCGACGACGCAGCCGAGTTCTTCATCCGCCGTGGAGCGCGTGGCCTCGTGGACGACCTTGAGCTGGTTCCGGAGCTGGCCGGCCGTTCCACCCTGATCGACCGCGCGCAGGAGCCGCTCCCAGAAACGACGACGCACGGGCAGCAGGGGGTAGTCGGGCACGAGGACGCCGCGGTCCTCGGAGCGATGCGCGACCTTGGTCCCGGCGAGATGGCGCGAGATCTCCCCGATGTGGTCCGTCACGACCTTCTCGACGGCGGGGACCTTGTCGGCCTTCTTCGCCAGGATGACCTTCCGGATGACCGTCTCGACGTCGGTGTCGGACAGCTCGATCTTCACGGTGAAGCGCCCCATCAGCTTCTGAAGCATGGGCGTCCCCGATAGCGCCGTCTGGCCAGTGCCAACGAAGAGGAGGCGCCCTGCAAAGTGCTTGGAGCAGGTCTCGGTCACCTCCTGGATGAGGTAGGTCCGGGCCTGGTTCTCGCCGATGTACTGCTGGACCTCGTCGAGGGCGATGAGCGTGAGCGGGAACTTGCCGTCGACCGTGAGAGCGTCGCGGATGGCGCTGACCATCTGCTCCGTGGTGACGTCGGTGACCTTGGGGAACTGCTCGCGCAGGAGCGCCCGAGCCTCCTGGGGGCTACCGGCGAAGTCCGGGTAGACGTCCAGCAACGCCGTGGCGATGT
>JALVDI010000404.1 GCA_027009115.1 Polyangiaceae bacterium
CCGCACCGCCGCCCGCCGCGCCCGGTTGGCCGGAGGCGACGCCCCTCGCCGGCGAGCCGACCCTCGCGCGCAGCCCCGCCGCGCCGGCCCCCGCCGCGCGCCCCAGGGCTGGAGGCGCCGCCCTCACCCCGGCCGCTCCAGCCACCGTCGAGGCGAACGCCTCCTCGGCCTCGACGGCGGCGGAGGCAACGCCGGTCGTGGCCTCGGCCCCGAAACACGAGCGCTCCCGGAGCGCTCGAGTGTCGGCGTGGGCCGCTCGGCTCGGGCCCCTGCGGGGGCTGCGCGGCCCGGCCCTCGTCGCGGTGGCGGGCGTCCCCGTCTTGCTGCTGGTCGCCCTTGTCGCCGGGACACGCCTGTACCTGGCGAGCCGTGCCGAGGAGCGCATCGCGGAGGCTGCGCACAGGGCGTCGATGAGCGGCACCCTCGCCGACCTGCGTGCGGCGCTCGCCCTCGACGCCGAGGAAGACGCCCAGGCCCCGGGCCCCATCGCCCGCCGCGCACGCCTGCGCGCCGTCGTACTGCTGGACCACGGCCTTCCGGACGCGGCTGCCGCACAACAAGAAGCAATGCGGATTCGCGCGCTCCTGCAATCGCTGCCTGCGGGCGAGCGCGCCACGCTCGTCGACGCCTTGGCGGCGCAGATCTTCCTGAGCTTGCGGGAGGGCCGCCCGGACCAGGCCGTGACGTACGCGGAGCGGGTGCCGCCCACGGACCGCGCCGAGGGAGCCTACGCGGCGGCCCGCGCCGCCCTGAACGTCGGAGACGCGGCCGCCGCGGAGCAGGCGGCAGGGCGGCTGGCTCCAGAGCTTCGCGTGGGGCCTCGCTACGGCGCGCTCGTCGCGCGGGTCCTCGTCGCCAAGGGCGCTCTGGATTCGGCCCTCGCGGCCCTCGACCGCGTGGTCGACGCGCAGCCCCTCGCGTTGCTCGCTCGGGCTGAGGTGCATCGGGCGCGCGGGGACGCCGAGGCGATGTTCGCCGACGCGCAGCGCGTCTTCGAACAGCTCGGCGACGAGAGTCCGCGGCTGAAGGCGTGGGCGCAGCTGCTCCTCGCCGAAGCGCGCCTGCTCGGGGGGGAGATGGTCGCCGCCCGCGACCTCGCCACCGGGCTGGATCCACTGCCGGGGGACGAGGAGTTCGGGCTGCGCCTCGCGGAGCTGTTGCGGAGGGTCGGCGCGACGGAGCGCGCCCTCACCGTCCTCGGGGCGCTTCCGGAGGTGGCCGCGCAGCCGTCGCGGCGCGCTCTGGTCCAGGCCGAGGTCTTCCTGGCGCACGGCGACCTCGAACGCGCCGAGGCAGCCCTCGCATCGGCGGAGCCTTCCGGGCAGACCTCCTACCTGCGGGGGCGGCTCGCACAGGCCAAGGGCCTGCGCGAGGAGGCGGTCGCTCACTACGAAGCGGCCACCGCCGACCCGGCGCAGTTCGTGCGCGCCCAAGCCGCCCTCGGCGCGATGGCGCTCCAGGCGGGCGCCCTCGATGAGGCCATCGAGCACCTCCGGGCAGCGCAAGAGCGAGCCCCGGCGGACCCGGAGGTCGTCTCGACGCTGGTGCAGGCCCAGCTCGCGAAGGGGGCGGTGGAGGACGCAAGGGCGACCGTGGACCAGGGCCTCGCGCGGCACCCGACGGCCCCGGCGTTGCGCTTTGCCAAGGCGCGGGTCGAGCTCGCGCGCGGACAGCCGGCCGCCGCCCTGGCGATCCTCGACGAGCTCGCCGCGCGCCGCCCCGACGACGCCGAGGTGCACGCCTGGCGTGGCGAGGCGGCGCGCCGGGTGGGGGACGCCGCCAAGGCGCAGGAGGCATTCGGGCGCGCCCTGGAGCTGAGCCCGAGACACCCGCTCGCCCTCGTCGGACGGGTCGAACTGGCCCTCGCCGCCTACGACCTGGAAGCCGCCAACGCGGCGCTCGCGGCCGCCCGCGAGGGAGAGCTCGGCCGCCACACCCTGGCGGTGCTCGAGGGTCGCCTGCTGCTGAGGCAGGGCGCAGGCAAGGAGGCCGCGACGACCTTGCGCCGAGCGGTTCGGCCGCGGCGCCGGCGCTTCTCGCGGGACCCGGCGGCGTGGGCGGCCTACGGCGCCGCTTTGGCGCAGGCCGAGGACGACCGCGCGGCGATCCGCGCCCTCGAACGCGCCTTGCGTCTGGACGAAGGCCAGGTCGACGCGCACCTCGCGCTGGCGGCCGTCCGAACGCGGCGGGGCGACCTCGGCGGGGCGGCCCGAGCCATCGGCGAGGCGCGACGGCTCGTGGAATCGCAGGCCCTCGGCCCCATGTACGAGGCCCGGGTGCTCGCGGCCACCGGGCGCCTCCGCTACGAGAGCGGCAGCCTGCGAGAGGCCGACGAGCTCGCCGCGCAAGCGCTCGAAAAGGACCCCCAGTCGGCCCCGGCGCACCTGCTGCGGGCGCTCGTCAAGGACGCCGAGGGCCAGAACCCGGTGCCGCACCTACGCCGAGCACTCGAGGGTCATTTTCCCACGCCGGAGATCCTCGGCCAGCTCGTGCTCTTCGATCGGCGCGCCGACGACCGCTGCGCCCTCGCGCGCCGCTACCTCGATGCAGCGCCGCGGGGCCTCGACGCCCGGGAGGCGCG
>JALVDI010000405.1 GCA_027009115.1 Polyangiaceae bacterium
GAACGATCCTCCCGGGCCAGGCGACACCGTGACTCGCTTCCTCACGTTCGAGGCCGGCCTCCGGCCCGAGCTCTGGATCGCTGACCGAGCGAGCATCCACCTGCAGGTCGGCCTCACCTTCAACGTTGCGACCGGCGACTCGACGGACTTCGCCGACGAGGGCTTCGGTTTTTCCATCGGTCACAACGCGGGGTTGCTGGGAGGCGGCGGCATCACGGTGTGGTTTGGGGGCGCCGGTCCTGGCTCCGCCGCCGCCTCCGATCCCGAACCGCCCCCGCCGAGCAGCGGCTATGGCGCGCCTCCTCCCGTTCCGGTGGGTGATCCGGCCGGGCCAAGCGATCCGAACGCGCCCCCTCCGGATTGGGAGAGCGGCGACCCCGGATGGTGAGCTGTCGGCCGATTCTTTCGTCCTCAGAAACGGGAAGTGTCAGTAGCCTTCGGGTCAGTGAGGGGACACAGGCGCGTGCCCGGGCGAGTCGCGGTATCGTGGGCGGTCGATGAAGGTCCTCGTCATCCGCCACTCGCTCGCCGTCGATCCCTACGACGCGCCTTCCGATGAGCTACGTTGGCTCACCGACGAGGGGCGGCGGCGCATGCGTGCGGTGTCGGAGGAGCTGCTTCGACACCTCCGGCCGACGGTCCTCTTCACCAGCCCTCTCACGCGTGCTGTTCAGACGGCCGAGATCTTCGCGTCGGTGGCCGCTTTCGATGGGCCCGTGATCGTGCACCCGCCGCTCGCTGCGGAGTATGGGACGACCGCGCAGGCGTTGTCGGTGCTGGAGCGCGTGGGCGATGCGGCGACCGTCGTGCTCGTCTCGCACGCCCCGAAGGTGCGGGTGCTGGCCGGGCACCTCTGCGGTGAGCCGCGCATGCCCTCCTTTCGTACCGCAGGCAGCTGTCTCGTCGAGGACGGCGAGTTTCGGTGGATGCTCGATCCCGAGCCCCTTCGCCTGCGGACGGACCTCGACGGCGACTGAGTCCAAGCGCGGCGCGGGGCGTCCGCCATGGGGGCTCGCGGCTGGCTCGCCGGCGCCCCCACCGGAAGCGTGCGCAGGGCTGCGGCCACGCAGGGGATCGGCCTCGTTCACCTGGCTTCGCGCTTGCCAACCTCGGCCGCCTACGGCGACAATCGCTGCGGGTAATCGACAGCATGGAGCTCCAGCCCGGGCAGCAGCTGGGTGGGTACGAGATCGTCAGCCACGTCAAGTCCGGTGGCATGGCGAGCCTTTATCTCGCGCGGCGACGAGGGGCGGCTGGCTTTTCGAGGCCCGTCGCGGTGAAGGTCGTGCACCCCGAGCTCGCGCGGGACCCGAAGTTCGTCCGGATGTTCCTCGACGAGGCGCGCCTGGCGGTGCTCATCCAGCACCCCAACGTGGTGCGCGTCGAGGAGCTCATCGAAGCCGAAGGCACGTACCTCATGGTCATGGAGTACGTTCATGGCACCTCCCTCTTCGAGGTGCTGCGCCGCCTCGCTCGGCAGGGGCGTCGGCTTTCACCGGAGTTCGCCGTGTGGATCGGCGTCCAAGTGGCCGACGGGCTGCACGCGGCGCACGAGCTCCGAGGGCCTGATGGGTCCCTTCTGGACGTGGTCCACCGCGACGTGAGCCCACAGAACATCCTCCTGAGCTTCAGCGGCCATGTGAAGGTCATCGACTTCGGCATCGCCAAGTCGAGGCAGCGCATGGACCTGACGAGCACCGGCGTGATCCGCGGCAAGCTCGGGTATATGTCGCCTGAGCAAGCGAACGCCGACCCGGTCGACCGGCGGACCGACGTCTACGCGCTCGGCATTGTGTTGTGGGAGATGCTCACGTCGCGACGCCTGTTCCGAGGAAAGACGGAGGTGGAGCTGCTCGACAAAGTGCGTCACCCGCGCGTTCCGCGTCCCAGCCTCTACGGTTCGGTGCACCCAGGTCTCGAGAACGTCGTGATGGATGCTCTGGCGCCGCCCAAGGAGATGCGCATCGGTTCCGCCCACGAGCTCCGCAGCCGCTTGCTGAAGGTGATGCCCGAGGCCGCCGCGATGCACTCGTCGATGTTGGCTGGTTTGTTGAGTACGGTGATGGCCGACCGCCTCGCGGAGGCGCCTCTCAGCTGGACCGAGGCCGGCCTGACCGGTGAGCCGGTGCGGCCATCGACGAGCTTCCTCGAGGACCACACGGTCCACGCCGCCGCTCCTGACTTTTCCTCGGAGAGCGATCTCGACGCGGAGGACACGGACGCGGGAGGTCTCGCAGCGGCCACCCAGGTGTCCGGACCGGGGGCCCCCGGGTGGCCGGGCCACGTGGCGTCCATGCCCGAAGGGATGCCGACGATCCCCGCTCAGCTCCCCCGGAGGCCTCCGCCGGTTCCTGGGAACGTGGGTGGACCGCCGCCGGCCCACGTCGCACCGGCGGCCCACCTCGCGGCCCCTGCGCCCGGACCCACCGCGGGTGTCCCGCCGATGGGCCCCCCGCTCCAGCCCGCCCCCGCCGGAGCCCGATCGAGGGCACGCTTCACTCTGCCGCCGGACCTCGCCCAGGGCCCTGGCGAGATCGCTACGGGGACCTACGATCCGAGCGATCCACGAGTGCCG
>JALVDI010000406.1 GCA_027009115.1 Polyangiaceae bacterium
GGACTTCGGGTTCGATGAGGCCGACGAGAAGACGGTGATGGCGCCGATGCCTGCGGCCATGGAAAGTCCGGCCGCGGCGCCCGCGAAGAAGCCGACGCCTGCGCCCGTGCCGGCGCCTGTGCCTCCCGCCGCGCCCGCTCCTGCCGCGCCCGCGTCGGCGGCGCCTGCGTCGGTGGCGCCCGCCCCCGCGCCGACCCCTCCGGAACCCAGCGCACCGGCGGCGACCGCCTCCAGTGGGCCTGCCGCGTCGCCGGCCGTGACCGCGGAGCCGGCCGCGGCGTCCGTTGCCGCGCCCGCTCCGCCGCCGCCGGCCCCCGCCGAGCCCCTGGCTCCGCCGCCGGCGGCCCCCGCCGAGCCTCTGGCTCCGCCGCCGGCGGCCCCCGCCGAGCGCCGGCGCCTTCCCGTCGGCGCCTGGATCGCGATGGTTGGTGCGGGCTGCTTCGGCATCGCCTTCGCCGTCGTGCTCGCGAACAAGATGCTCGCGGAGGACGAGCCGGCGCCGGCGGCCGAGGCTTCCCCTGAGGCGGCCGTCGCCGAAGAGCCACCGGCGCAGGTGGAGGCCCAGGTCGACCTGAACGTGCCCGTGGAGACAGAGGAGGAGCCAGCGTCGACCGAGGATCCCGAGGGAGAGGGTTCGACGGAGGCGGTGGCGGCGGTCGCGCAGGGACAGGCGACACGACCCGCGCGCGCCTCGATGCGAGCGGCCGGCACGATGACCGCGACGGGGACGATGGGCGGCGCGGAGCTCAGCGAGGCTCAGCGGCGGTTGCTCGCCCAGCTCACCATGGACGACGGGACGTCGGGGACACCGGGGATGATCGTCGCTCGCGGCACCATGAGCGGTAGCTCGATGCGGGCCGCTCTTGACGGCCAGGCCGTCTCGAGGGTGGTCAACGCCCGCAGCAACCGAGCGGCCCTGCAGCGCTGCTACAACCGCGCGATCCGCGGCATCGGCGAGCCCCCCGACGTTCGCCTGGACGTCTCCGTTCGCGTAGGCGCCAGCGGTAGCGTCACCTCCGTTTCCACCACCGGCGACGACTTCGGCGGTCTCAAGTCGTGCGTGCAGCAGACCGTGCGCCGCTGGCGCTTCCCGCCCAGCGCCGGCGGCGGCGAGACGCGTTTTCCGCTCGTCTTCTCGGCGCCGGGGTGAGCACCACGTTCAAGGCGCGAGGGCGGTGAGCCAGCGCCGCGCGATGTCGATCGCGCTCGAAAACACCTCCGGGAGTTGGCCGGCCACCACGCTCAATGCGGCGAGCGAAGCCCCGAGGCCGGTGGCCGCCCGCAGCGGCATGCCCGCGAAGAACACCGGGACTTGCGGCGCGCTGCGGGCGATGAGGCCCAGCGAGATCTCCACGACCACGATGGCCACGGCGACGGGTGCCGCGAGGGATGCGGCGAAGGCGAGGGCCGAGCCGCTCAGGCGCAGGACGCCGAGGGCGAGGAGGTCCGAGGAGCCTACGAAGTCCACACGGCCGACCGGCGCGACGACGAGGGCATCGGCGAAGGCGGCGAAGGCGACCCGGTGACCGCCCAGGAGCAAGAACGAGACGACGCCCATCATCAGGTAGAGATCGCCGATAGGGCTCGTCCGTTCGCCGGTCGGTGGCGCGATGACCTCTGCCAGCGACGCCCCACGCCAGGTATCGACGAGCCGGCCCGACCAGTCGAGGGCGTGCAGCGGGAGCGCCGTCGCGACGGCGAAGAGGGCGCCGACGAGCGCTTCCCGGAGCGTCCAGGCGGCGAACGTGAGCGGGTCGGCGGCGTCGAGGGTCGCGGCGTCCGCAGAGGCGGCCGCGAGGGGTGTGAGCGCCACCGTCAGCGCGAGGATGACCGAGCTTCGGAGGATGGGCGGGGTCCGCCGGAGCGTGAGCCACGGCGCGAGGACCGTCAGGGGAGCGACGCGCGCTGCCACCAGGGCTCCCACTGCGAGGGTGCCGTCGTGGACGCCGAGGCGCGCGAGCAGCTCCTCCATTCAGCTCTCCTCGGTGCCCTGCATCGCCTGGGGAGGTCGTGTCGCGGCGTTTGGGTTCGATGCCGGCGCGCTCGGGTGCGTCGTGCCCGCAAGCCAAGGCAACGGTGAGGATGTGCGGCGCATGCCCGAGCCCAGCTCAGCTCACGAGGTCGGGGATCGCGGTCCAGATGGCGTCGGTGAAGCGCAGGAGCTGCGCGCCCATCCAGCCGCCGCCCACGACCAGGGCGATCGCCACGCCGACCAACTTCGGGACGAAGCTGAGGGTCTGTTCCTGGACCTGGGTCACCGCTTGCAGGAGCCCCACCGTCAGCCCGACCGCGAGGCTGACGACGAGCGCCGGCGCCGAGACGAGGAGCACCAGGTAGAGGGTCTCCGCCGTCAACCGCGTGAGCTCTGCCGGATCCATGAGCTCACGCTACCACAGGTGTCGGCGCGCAAAACCCAGACCCTGGCGGGCCCGCGCCGCCGGCCATCGAGCAGCCCATTGACAGGGGCGGTCAGGTTCTGCACAAGCGCAGCATGGCGCGCATCGAAACGCTCTTCTCCGCCGAGGAGATCCAGGCCCGAGTCGTCCAGATGGGTCGGGAGATCGCCGAGGATTACGCCGGGCGCGAGGTCGTGGTGGTCCCGGTGCTCAAGGGGAGCTTCATCTTCGCGGCCGACCTCGTGCGCGCGATGGACGCCACGACCACCATCGATTTCCTGGGGCTTCGCAGCTACGAGGGGACCGAGTCGTCGGGGGTGGTGCAGATCACGAGTGACCTGACCAAGCCCATCGAAGGCAAGGACGTGCTCATCGTCGAGGACATCGTCGATACGGGCCTGACGATGCAATACCTCTTCGAGAACCTCGAGACGCGGCGGCCGGCGTCGGTGCGGCTGGCGTCGCTCTTGCACAAGCCCGCGCGTACGAAGGTCGACATCTCCATCGACTACCTGGGCTTCACCATCGAGGACGTGTTCGTCATCGGCTACGGTCTCGACTTCGACCAGCGCTACCGCAACCTCCCATACCTCGGCATCTTGCATCCCGAGGCATGAGCGCGACGATGGGCAACGCCAAGCGCCTCGCGATGATGGAGGCGATGATCGCCGAGGGGTCGACGGACCCCTTCGTGTGGTACGCGCGCGCCATGGAGCTTCGCGGGCTCGGGCGCCTGCCGGAAGCGCTTGCCGCCTACGAGCAGGTGGCCGAGCGCTTCCCAGACTACGTGCCGACCTACTTGATGGCGGCGCAGGTGTGCGAGAAGCTCGGCCGCGAAATCGAGGCGCGCCGCTGGTGCGAGCGGGGGATCGAGAAGGCGAAGGTGGCGGGCGACGCCCACGCCGAGAGTGAGCTGACGGCGTTGTTGGAAGAGCTCTGAGACGGGGTCGACGCGCACAGGTTCGCTCAAGGAACCGGACGACGTTCGCTCGGTTTGGGCAGCGTGGGCACCGGGGTAGGTCGGCCATGCCCGTCGAGGGCAACCAGCACGAGGCGTCCGCGGGTCGCGAGCCGTCGGTCGCCGGAGAGAAGGTCTTCGGCCACCAGATCGACCTCGACGTGCATGGACGAGCGGCGCGTCTCGACGATCCGGGCGGTCAGCTCGACGAGCTGTCCCTGCCGCACGGGAACCCGGAAGTCGCACCGCTCGCTGCTCGCTGTGACGACGGTGCGGCGTGCGTAGCGCGAGGCGACGATGAACGCTGCTTTGTCCATCAACGCCATGGCCTGGCCTCCGAAGAGGGTGCCGTAGTGGTTGGTCTGGTTCGGAAAGACCATCTCGACGAGGGTCGTCTCGGTCACCAAGGCCGCTCGGTGCGCCGGTTCGCGTTCAGAAGGCTTCGTCAAAGCTCACCTCGCCGCTGACGGCGACCTGGTAGGCCGAGACCCGACGTTCGAAGAAGTTCGTGACCTCCTGGACATCCTGCAGCTCCATGAACGCCAGCGGGTTCCTCGTGCCGTAGAGCAGCGGCATGCCGAGGGTCCGCAGCCGCTGGTCGGCGCAGTGCTCGAGGTAGGCGCGCACGTCCCGCACCGTGAGTCCGGCAACGTCGCCGCGGAGGAGGTCCTCGGCGAAGAGCGTCTCGCACGCGACCGCCTCTCGAAGCATGGCGTGCACCCGAGCGGTGAGCTCCGCGTCGAAGAGCTCGGGCTCCTCCTCGCGCACCGTGCGGACCACTTCGAAGGCAAAGGCCATGTGCGCGCTCTCGTCACGGAAGACCCAGCTGGTGCCTGCGGCGAGGCCGTGGAGTAGGCCTCGGGACCGAAGAAAATACACGTAGGCGAACGCGCCAAAGAAAAACAACCCCTCGATGCACGAGGCGAAGCAGATGAGGTTGAGCAGGAAGCGGCGTCGCTCGTTCCGGGTCGTCAGGCGATCGAGCTGTCGGATGCTGTCCATCCACCGAAGGCAGAATTTCGCTTTGGCGGCGATGGAGGGGATCGTCTCGACCGCGGCGAAGGCCGCGTGGCGTTCGTCCGCATCGGGCACGTAGGTGTCGAGCAGCGTCAGGTAGAACTGCACGTGGAGTGCCTCTTCGTAGAGCTGGCGTGCCAGGTACATGCGGGCCTCGGGCGCGTTGATGTGCTGATAGAGGTTGAGCACGAGGTTGTTCGCGACGATCGAGTCGCCGGTGGCGAAGAAGGCGACGAGGCGACGCACCAGGTGCGCTTCCGCCGGCGAGAGCTTGTGGCGCAGGTCGCTTACGTCCGTCGAGAAGTCGACCTCTTCGACGGTCCAGGTGTTCTTGATGGCGCTCCGGTACATCTCGTAGAAGGCCGGGTACGCCATGGGTCGAAGCGTCAGGCACAGGCCCGGATCGAGCAGGCGGGCAGGGCGGGCGGCGCTCATTGGCAGGCCTCGCAGATTTCGGGGTTCTCGAGGGAGCAGCGCACCGCCTCCTCGTCGGATGGGAGGATGGTGGTCTTGGCGATGCGTGTCGCCGGCCGAGAGCGCAGGTAGTAGGTCGTCTTGAGCCCCCGCTGCCAGGCGTAGAAGTACATCGACGAGAGCTGGCCAATGGTTGGGCTCTCGATGAAGAGGTTGAGCGACTGGCTCTGGTCGATGAACGGGCCCCGCTCGGCAGCCATGTCGATCAGGGAGCGCATCGGCAGCTCCCACGCGGTGCGGAAGAGGCGCCGAAGCTCGGCGGGAAGATCCTCGAAGGATTGGATGGAACCTTCGCTCGCCTTCAAGCGGCTGCGCATCTCTTCGTCCCAGCGGTTCAGGCGCTCGAGCTCGGCGACGAGGTAGCGGTTCACCTGGAGGAAGTCGCCGGAGAGCGTCTCGCGCCGGAAAACGTTCGAGACCTGGGGCTCGATGCATTCGTAGCACCCGGCGATGGAGGCGATCGTGGCGGTCGGCGCGACGGCGCACAGGAGGGAGTTGCGCAGCCCGACTTGGGCGATGCGTGCCTTGAGGCGTTCCCAGCGCGCGCTGTCGGTTGGCGTCACGCCCCAGGCGTCGAACTGGAGCTCGCCTTGGGCGGCGCGCGTTTCGGCGAAGGCGGGGTGCGCTCCGAGCTCCTCGGCGAGATCGGCGGAGGTCGTCAGGGCGCGGTAGTAGATCTCCTCGGAGATCCTTCGCGACAGCTCGCGCGCCTCGGGGGCGTCGAAGGGCAGGCGGAGCTGAAAGAACACGTCTTGAAGGCCCATGAGGCCGAGGCCGATGGGGCGCCAGCGCGCGTTGGACGAAGCGGCCGTCGCGATCGGGTAGAGGTTGCGGTCGATGACGCGGTCGAGCTGACGCACGGCGATCTCGACGGTGCGGGCGAGCTTGTCGAAATCGAAGCGCGTGCGACCTTCATCGTCGGTGCGGGTGTGGCGTGCGAGGTTGATGGAGCCGAGGTTGCAGACGGCGGTCTCGTGCTCGGATGTGACCTCGAGGATCTCCGTGCAGAGGTTCGAGAGGTGGACCGTGCGGCCCGGCAGGGCGGTCTGATTGCAGGTGCGGTTGGAGGCATCCTTGAAGGTCATCCAGCCGTTGCCCGTCTGGGCAAGGGTTCGCATCATTCGGCCATAGAGCTCGCGGGCCTTCACCGTCCGCGCAGCGAGCCCTGCATGTTCCGCTTCGAGGTAGCGCGCCTCGAAGGCGTCGCCGAAGAGGTCCGGTAGCTCGGGGACGTCCTTGGGGTCGAAGAGGCTCCAGTCCTCGTCGGCCTCGACGCGCCGCATGAAGAGATCGGGGATCCAGTTGGCGATGTTGAGGTTGTGGGTGCGGGCGGCCTCGTCTCCGGTGTTGTCGCGTAGCTCGAGGAACTCCTCGATGTCCGCGTGCCAAGGTTCGAGGTAGACGCAGCAGGCGCCTTTGCGTTTGCCTCCCTGGTTGACCGCGGCGACGGATGCGTCGAGGGTCTTCAGCCAGGGGACGATGCCGCTGGAGCGCCCGTTCGTGCTGGCGATATGCGAGCCGCGGGAGCGGACGCGATGGAACGCCAGGCCAATGCCGCCGGAGAACTTCGAGAGCAGGGCGATGTCGGTGTAGCGCTGGTAGATCGCTTCGAGTCGGTCCGCCGGGGAGTCGAGCAGGAAGCAGCTCGAGAGCTGCTCGTGGTGGGTCCCGGCGTTGAAGAGCGTCGGAGAGCTCGGGAGATAGTCCAGGCGCGAGAGCAGCTCGTAGAGCTCGAGGGCGTCGTCGATGCCGTCGCTCAGCGCGCAGGCGATTCGAAGAAAGAAGTATTGCGGTTCTTCGAGGATGGCCTGCGTTCGCGGATGGCGCTGGAGGTACCGGTCCTGGAGAGTTTTGAGCCCGAAGAACTCCAGCTCGTCGTCCCGGGACCGATCGACGGCAGCGTCGAGCCGGGCGGCGTGAGCCTGGACGAGCTCGACCAGGCGATCGGCGTAGCGCCCGGCCCGCTGACCAAGGGCGATCGATTGCGAGAAGCAGCGAACCCCATCTGCTGCCAGGTCGTCGCGGATTCGGCGGGCGAGAAGCCGCGCGGCGAGCTTCGAGTACTGAGGTTGCTCGAAGACGAGGGAGGCCGCGACCTGGATCGAGAGGTCGTCGAGCTCCCGTGTGGAGGCGCCGTCGTACAGGCCGGCGATGGTACGCACGGCCACGCGCGTAGGGTCCACGCGGTCGAGGCCATGGGCGCACCCAGCGATGGCGTTGACGATACGGTCGAGGTCGACGTACTCGCGGCGTCCGTCCCGCTTGACGACCTGCATGCGCTCCCGGGTCGGGCGCGACGCCGTGCGCGCGAGGCTGTGGTGTCTCGTGGTTGTCTCGGTCATCGAAGTTCCGTCCTGGGGTGGTGACGCCGGTGGGCGTCGGGTTGGGCGGGGACAGGAACTGCGACGACACATCCGCGGCAGCCGAGCTGGCGTCCGTGAAGCCGACCTGCGCTCCCGCGAGCAGCTGGGGCTCGGTTCGGTGAGGGCGGATCGGCGGCGAACGCGCCGCGGAGTCCGGACTCACCTCCCTCGAGGATCCCGGGTCAGACCGGCTCGGGTTGTCTCTCCCGGGCCGGGCGCTGGCAGGTCTTCGGGCTCACGAGCGCGCTCCGAAAAGGAGCTCCTACTGTCCATCGCTTCCCAGGCGTCAGGCCCAGTGCCGTTGATGGAGGTCGTTCTCGTATACCGCTGCGGGGCAGCTCCGGATTCTCACCGGATTCCCTCTTCGGTTCGACGATGGCTGTCGCCGAACACCAGAGCGAGACGCAGCATGTAGTGGGTCGTCGAAGGTGTCAACACAAGATGTGGGATCCCGCCCGATCGCATGTCGGTTCGGCCTGTCGTTGCGGTCGGCCGGGGCGCGTCTACACTGCCCTGCCATGGCTCCGCGGGCTGCGCTCGTCCTGCTGATCGTCGCCGCTTGCGGTGGGAAGACCGGGTTGAGCCGGAGGGTGGACTCGGAGCCCCTCGACGGTCCTGTGCCGGGGGTCGAAGAGTGCAACGGGATCGACGACGACCTCGACGGAGCCGTCGACGAGGAGTTCCGCGACGACGCGGGCCGGTACGTGCATCGGGATCACTGCGGCGGTTGCGGTGCGCCGTGTCGCCCGTCGCGGCCCTTCGAGGTGGCGGTGGCTTGCAGCGTCGTCGAGGAGACGGCCGTTTGCGGCGCGACGGAGTGCGAGGCGGGGTACGCGCCTTCGCCGACGGGGCGTTGCGTGGCGATCTTCGACCACCTGTGCCTGCCGTGCGCGGACGACGGGGAGTGCGGCGACCTCGCGATCGCGGCATGCGACGAGGTGGCCGGCGAGCGGCGCTGCGTGGTCGGTTGCGATTACGGGTGCCCCGAGGGCTACGCCTGCCTGGGCGAACGATGCGTCCCCGAAGGCGGCAGCTGCAGCTGCGGTCCGGGCGACGTCTTCGACCTTGCCTGTGCCCTGATCGATCCGGAGGGCGACCGGTGTCCGGGGCGCGCCCGCTGCGACCTCGGAACCCTGAGCGAGTGCAACGCCCCCGAGGAGGTCTGCGACGAGCTCGACAACGATTGCGACGGCCTCGTCGACGAGGCGTTCCGCGATCGGCGCGGCGCGTACATCCTCGACATCCACCATTGTGGCGAGTGCGGGGTCGACTGCACCCTGAGCTCCGTCCCCGAGGGCGATCTGGTGTGCGGCGGCGATCCCTTCGCGCCGAGCTGTGTGCTGGCGTGCCCCGACGCGGCCGACGGCATCATGCCCGGCGACCGCATCGACGCGGACCGTGACATCGCGACCGGCTGCGAATGCACTGTGGCTTCGCTCAGGGACGAGCCGGGGCCTGTCGGAGCCGAGGGCCCGATGCTCGACCTCAACTGCGACGGAGCGGACGGAGTCGTCGTCGAAAGCTACTACGTGGCGCCGGACGGGGACGATGCCGGTCCCGGTTCACCGACGCGCCCGCTCCGGACCATCGGCGAGGGGCTGCGCCGCGCCGCCGAGTCCCTCGGCGGACCGGACGCGCGGCCGCATGTCTTCGTCGCCTCGGGCAGCTATGCCGAGACCCTGGCGCTGCCCGATGGGGTGACCCTGCACGGCGGCTACCGGCGGGACTTTCTCGCGCTCGATCCGGAGGGCTTCGAGGTCGAGGTCCGCGCGCCCGCCGACACCTCGGCGCCGGGCGGCGCGGCGCTCGTGGCCGACGGCGCGGGCGTCGCCGACACCGTCGTCGAGTGGGTGACCCTCGTGGGGCGCGACGCCACCGCGCCGTCCGGTGCCGCTTTTGGCGCCTTGCTCCGGGACCCGGGCCCGAGGCTGCGTCTGAGCGAGCTCGAGATCCGGTCCGGGGCGGCGGGCGCCGGCGTGAACGGCGCCGACGGGGCGGCCGGAACCTCGCCGATGGCGGACGCCACCGAGGGGATGCCGCCGCGGGCCGCGATCGAGAGCGCGACGCACGCCTGCGTGCCCGGTGCGGCCAACACCGTGGCTGGTGGCGCCGGCGGCTCCAACCGCTGCGGAGGCCTCGACGTGAGCGGCGGGCGGGGCGGTAGCCCGGGGTGCCCGCGCTTCAGCAGCGAGCAGCCCGCCGGCATGCGTGGCCTTGGCGCTGCGGGGGGCCGCGGCGGCGGGGGCGGGCAGGACTCGCAGGGGCCCATCATGGGGAGCTCTTGCCCTGCTCCGGTGTGCTGCGGGCTGGCCGATTTCAGCGTGCCGACGGAGTTCCATGGACCTCAGTCGGGCGTCGCCGGGGAGGATGGCAGCGTGGGCCGCGCAGGCCGCGGCTGCACGGATCCCTTCGGTCGACTCGCCCCCGAGGGCTGGGAGCCGGCGACCGCCTCCGGCGGGACGGCG
>JALVDI010000407.1 GCA_027009115.1 Polyangiaceae bacterium
TTCGGTCGCCACGACGATGTCGTCGTACCAGATCGTCTGCGCGTCCGAGACGGTCAGCCCGCGTTCCTCCAAGGCCGCGCGCCTCCGCGCCGAACGTGAACCCCAATGGCAGGTTTCGTGACAACGGCATCATTGCTGTGTGACGCGCTGTCACGGCGATGCGGATCCTGCGTCAGTGACATCAAAGATTAGGGGAGCATCCTGATTGGGCTCGCCCTTCAGTTCGAGTAATATGGAGGACACTCGAGTATCCGAGCGTCGACCTCGGATACTGGACACTTGACATAACAAAAGGGAGACATGGCATGTGGAGTAGTTCAAAGGCACGCGTGCGGTGCTGGGGGCTGTTGGTCGTGTTGACGGTCGCCTGCGGTGGAGACGACGACACGGGCGCTGACGGAGGCGGCACCGACGCCATGGCTGATGCCACGATTGATAGCGGTGCCGACGGGGCCATGCCGGACGGCGGAACCGACGGAGCCAGTCCGGATGGCGGAGCCACGGACGGCGGGGGTGGCGTGCTGCCGGGCTGCATGGCGCCCCAGCACCTCTGGGAACTCGTCCTCTCGGTCGGCTCGGGCGACGCGATGGACGCCGAGATCAAGGTGACGGCCTCGGCCGCGCTTCCCGGAGGCGCCTTCGCGCTGGGCGGGCATACGGTGCGCGGCACGGTGGACCTGGGCGACGGCAGCACGGTGACCGGCGACCCGCCGACCGGCTTCGTGGCGGTGTACGAAGCGGATGGGTCACTCCGCTGGAAGAAGATCGGGGGGCTGGGTTATCCGGTTTCGGCGCTAGCTACCAGCGGCGATGGCAGCACCATTGCGGCCCTACAGGACAGCGAGGTGTACTTCTACGCGGCCAGCGACGGGAGCGTTCAGGGAAGCTGGGCTCCCTCCGCGGCGGACGCCAGCAGCTACGCCTATGTTCGAGCCTTTGCTCCGGCCTCGGGAGGCTGGCTCATCGGCGGGAGCTTCGCCGGCACGGTGGACTTCGGCGGGGGGGATCGCTCGACGCCGAGCACCGCGGTCGAGCCGCTCGCGCCGTTCGTCGTCAAGCTGTCGGGAACGGGCCATGCCTGGGATTGGTTCCAGGCCGGTGCTGGTGAGATCGACAAGGCGGAGGTGACCAGTGTTGTGGAACGTGCCGACGGCACGGTCATGGCCTTCGGAAATACCGTTGGCGGTGCAATGCCCAGCTTCGACCTGGGGTCGGCCGGTTCCTTCGGTCAGGGTGCGTTTCGGGTGGTTCTCTCGCCGACTGGTATGCCGACGCGGGCAGAGAATGCTTTCGGGCAAGCAAGTGTGTGGGGGGCGGCCATGCTGTCGGACACGCAGTACGTGGTGGCGCTTTCCTCCTATCAGGACGTGCCGCTCGACGACTCGACGACGGTTTCCATCGACGGCATGGAGGTGGGGGTCGTGGCCGCCTTCGACGGGTCGCACGATGTGCTGTGGTACCGAGCGCTGATTCCCGCAGCCAACAACGTGTTCCTGCGTTCCTTGTCGGTCGGAAACAGCCTCGTCATCGCTGGCGGCACCCTCGAGGAGGACGTGACGGTCGACGGTGTGACGTTGTCAGCCGACGGTGGTAGGCGGGATGCCTTCGTGCTCGGGCTCGTCGTCACCGACGGCACGGCGCAGTGGGGCCGGACCTTCTCGGGAGCGGGTGATGAGGCCGTGCTGACGGCCGTAGTCCTCAGCGACGGGGACATCCTGGCGGGAGGCCAGTTCGGCAGCGAGAGCACTGGGGGGACGAGTGGGCCCGTCGATTTCGGAGACGGCCCGAGGAACCCCAACGGATCGGCTGGCTTCGCGGTCCGCTACGGCTGTCCGGGCAGCGGCATGTGAAGGTGGCGCGGAACTGAAGCCGCATGCGACACATCAAGGCCGGAGGCTCGCCGCGGGCCTTCGGCCGTTTGTTTCGGATACGCCGAAGAGCTGGCGGCAAGCTCAGCGACGGCAGCCCACCCGTTCGGTCGCCACGACGATGTCGTCGTACCAGATCGTCTGCGCGTCCGAGACGGTCAGCCCGCGTTCCTCCAAGGCCGCGCGCCTCCGCGCCGATGTGTCGCGCTCGTAGTAGGCGTCGAGGAAGATGGCCTTGAAGCGCACGTCTTCGCTGGAGCGGAAATCGAAGCCCTCGAAGGGTTCGGGCGGCGTGCAGGCGGAGAAGTCGCAGCCGCCGGTGTGGAACTGGGCCCGCAGCCAGGTTCCGTCCGGGTAGCCCATGCGGTAATCACCCACCAGGACGTTGTCTACCCAGAACGACAGCTCGCCGTTGTTCGACCCCACGTCGTTGGCCTTGGCGTGGAGCTCGATGCAGAGCCAGCGATCGCGCATGAAGGGGGTCTGGTCGGGCGGACGGAAGACGTTGCCGTAGTAGTAGGTGGTGCCCTGGTCGCCGGCGCAGCCGGGCGTCGCGCTCCCATCGTTGCAGCGGCCCGAGCGCATCTTGTACCAGTAAACGTAGAAGTTGAACTGGTCGTCGTTGTTGATGTCGAAGTCGAACCAGAAGCCTTCGTCGCCAGACGGTACGGTGTTGGCCAGACCGCTGCTGTTGAATGACTCGGTTCCGGCCGCGACGCGCACCCAGTGGTGCGGGTTCGGCGCGACCTCGGGGAACCTGGCGTAGAAGCGCCACCAGATCTCGCCGACGCGCCGCGGGAAGCGCACCCGAGGGGACGCGGAGATGTACATGTTCTCCTGCAGATCGGCGGTCGTCACCCTCGACTGCAGGTACCGTCGGCCCCCGTTGGCAACGGACGGATCGTCGAGGATCGTCAGGTAGCGGGTGTCGTCGTTGGGGGCGTCCCACCGGCCCCAGCCGTCCTCGAAGTCGTCGTGGAAGAGGACCGCCGGGTCGCCGCCAATGCCCTCGTCTCCCGGGTAGCGGTCGGAGAGGGTGCGGCCTCCGCCCCCGTCCGTAGGGGGAGCCGCGCCGTCTCGTCCGGCGGCGTCCGTGCGCGCGGCGTCGGCGGGCGGGGCGCCATCGGCGGGTCGGGCGCCATCGGCGGTCCGTGCGTCGGGGCGGGTCGCGGCGTCGGATTCCGGGGAGGTTCCCGCCTCGCCGCCGCAGGCGAGCAGGAGAGCCAGACCGAGGGTGTAGCGCATGGGGGCAGGATCGTACCACTGTCGCGGACGCGTCTGCCTCGCTTTCGACGGTCAGCGTGGGGCGTCGCTTTGTGGGCACGAGGAGCGCGCGGCGGCGGCCCGCGAGGCGGCGATGCGAGCGTTCTCCTCGCTGGCGTCGTCGGCGGGCGGGTCGCGCCGTAGCACCGAGACCAGCCTCGGTCCGTCGGAGTCCTGCGAGAACTCGAGGGTGACCTCGAAGTCGTACTCCATGATTGGGGGGAACACGCAGCGGCTGCCGGCGCAGCGCATGGCGTCGTCGCCGAGGGCAGCGATCTTCGCTTCGAGCATCCTTTGCAGCGTCGCCATTCCGGCAACCAGGTCCGCGCCGCAGCGTCGGCGCGCTTCGTGGACGAGCCCCGCGGCGTCGGCCCGGGGGTCGGGACGTGTGTCGTCGATCACCTGAAAGTGCTCGACCCACACCACACCCTGCGGAGCGGCGCGTTCGGCGAGGCGCCCCCGAGCGATCTGCTCCTGCAGCCACTCGGCGCTGAGCCGGGGAGCCGGTCTTTCGCCGCCCTGGGCACGCTCGCTGCCCTGGGCGCGAGGGCGGGGCGGCGGATCCGCGGAATCCGTCGGCTGCGCCGGTGAGCGCGGGCAGGCGCCGAGCGAGAGGCAGGCGATCAAAGCGAGGGAGGGTGTGCGCATGACTGCGTGGATTCTGGAGGCAACCGGGAGGGTGGCGCAGGGCGGTGGCCGCGATCCCCTCCACCGTGGACCTGTCGGAGGGTCCGAGGATTCACTGCGTTTCAGGGCGACTTCTTCCAGTGGCCGCTCCGCCCACCTTTCTTTTCGAGGAGGGTGACTTCGGCGATGGTGATCCCCCGCTCGACGGCCTTGAGCATGTCGTAGACGGTGAGCGCTGCGACCGAAGCGGCAGTCATCGCCTCCATCTCGACGCCGGTGCGGTCGAAGCAGCGCGCGGTGGCGAGGATCTCGACGCCGCCGGCGACTTCTTCGAAGGTCAGCTCGACGCTCGTCAGGGCGATCCCGTGGCAGAGGGGGATCAGCGAAGACGTCTGCTTGGCGGCCTGGATGCCCGCGACGCGCGCTGTCCCGAGGACATCGCCTTTGGGGGTGTTGCCGGCCCGCAGCTTCTCGAGGGTCGCCTCGCTCATCCGAACGGTCGCCCGCGCGACCGCCTCGCGGTGCGAAGGCGCCTTCATCGCCACGTCGACCATGCGCGCGCGGCCCTCGGCGTCGAGATGGGTGAGCTCGCTCATGCGGGCACCTTTACCCTGGATGCCGCGCTCGCGTCGAGTCGGCACCGTCGTCGGCTCTGGCCCCGCCGTTCAGCGGGCCACGGCTTGCGGGGCCGTCGTCGGCAAGGGGCATTGACCGCGGCGCGAGCCCCCTTCACAACGGGCCCGCCCATGACCGGCGACCGCCCCGATCGCGATCCAGGCCGAGCCACCGTGAAGAAGACCGGCCGGGGCCTGCTGGCCATCGCCGGCGCGAAGGCCTGGTTCATCGTCACGAGCTACGCGATCCAGCTCAGCTTGCCGCGGCTGCTGGACTCGGCGGCGGATTTCGGCCTCTACAAGGCCACCCTCAGCGGCGTCTCGCTTCTCAACAATGTGCTCATCGTCGCGACGATTCAGACCGTCTCCAAGCAGGTCTCCGAGCGAGAGCAGGCGACGCCGACGCTCCTCCGGCAGGCGCTCCGCATTCAACTTGCGCTCGGAGGCCTGTTGGCCGGTTCGCTCTTCCTCGCCGCGCCCAGCCTCTCGCGGGTCCTCCTCGACGACTCCCTCACGCCCCTGCTGCGCGTCGGCTGCGTTGTCGTCTTCGCCTACGCGCTCTACGGTGCCCTCGTCGGGACCCTCAACGGGCGACGCCACTTCGGCAAGCAGGCGAGCCTCGATGCTTCTTTCAGCACGATGCGCGCGCTGGGCATCATTGGCGGCGCAGCCCTCGGCTTTGGCGCCTTCGGGGCTCTGGCCGGGTGGTCGGCCGCCGCCGTGGCGATCACGCTCCTGGCGGTTTTCCTCGTGCGCGGAGACCTCTTCGCTGCAGGCGGCGAGCCCCTTCCGCTGCGTCGGTGGCTCGGGTTCATGGCGCCGATCTGGATCTACCAGGCGTGCCTGAACGGCGTGCTCCTGCTCGATGTGCAGGTGCTCAAGCGGACTCTGGCCGAGCTCGCGCTTGCGGGCGGTGCGACCGCGGAGGCGGCCGCCGAGACGGCTTCGCGCTACGTGGGCTACTACGGCGCGGCCCAGACCTTCGCCTTCGTGCCCTATCAGCTCATCCTCGCGCTCACCTTCGTGGTCTTCCCGATGATCAGTCGTGCGACGACCGAGGGCGACGTCGCTGCGGCCCAGCAGACGATCCGGCAGGCCATGCGCTTCGCGCTCTTGGTGCTGGCGAGCATCGCGGCGCCTATCGCCGGGGCTGCGGACGGCGTCCTCCGCATCGCCTACCCCGAGGAGTACCTCGCGGGGGCACCGGCGCTCGCGGTCCTGGTCTTCGGCGTCGTCGCGTTCGCCCTCTTCGTGATCTGCGCGACCGCTCTTTCGAGCGGGGGCCGGCCCGGGCTCGCGGCCTTGGTGGCGGGCGTCGCCGTCGTCGCCGTCGTCGTCTCCGGGCGCGTGCTCATCTGGAACTCGGGCGGGGGCGTCCCGAGCTTGCGGGCCGCTGCCGCGGGCACGAGCCTCGGCATGACCGTGGCGTTCTTCTTGGCGGCGGGCGTGGTCTACGCCCGGTTTCGGGCGCTCTTCGCTCCGATCACCGTCCTGCGCGCCCTGCTCGCGGCCGGTGCGGCCTGGTCCGTGGCGCACTTCCTTCCGCACCAGACTCGGCTGATGGCCCTCGTCGCCCTCGCCGGAGGCTTCGTCGCGTTCTTGTTGGCGCTCCTGCTGCTCGGGGAGCTCGACCGTGAGGACGTGGCGGTCGTGCGGCGGGTGATCGGGCGGTGAGGGGCGGGTGCGGTCCGCGGAACGGTTGACTCCGACGCGCGCATCGGCGAAGCCCTGGGCGTGAGCACCGGCGCCTCCACCGCGGCCGCAGGCGTGACGGACCGCAGCGCCTACCGACGCCTGCTCAGCGCGGCGTTCATCCTGGCATGCGTCGTCGTGCTCGGGGCGACCGCCTACTATCAGATCGGCGACGGCCGCTGGAGCTTCTTCGACTGCGTCTACATGACCGTCATCACCCTCTCGACGGTCGGCTTTGCCGAGACGCTGGAGGGTATGGATGCGATCCCCCAGGCCCGTGTACTCACCCTCGGCCTCATCGTGGTCGGCAGCGGGACCCTTCTCTACTTTCTCTCGAACCTCACGGCCCTGGTGGTCGAAGGAGATCTCCGGGGTATCCTCCGCGCACGACGCATGCAGAAGCGCATCGATCACCTGGAAAACCACATCGTCGTCTGCGGTGCAGGCAACACGGGCGAGCACGTCATCGGTGAGCTCGTGGACGCGGGCGTCTCCTTCGTCGTCATCGACAAGGATGAAGCACGAGTGCGGGTGATCGGCGACGATCTGGGGACCGAGCTCTTGCACGTGGCCGGCGACGCGACCGACGACCACACCCTCGAGCGCGCAGGTGTCGTCCGTGCTCGCGGGGTGATCGCGGCGCTGACCACCGACAAGGACAACCTCTTCATCACCATCTCGGTTCGGCACCTCAACCCGAACGCGCGCATCGTGGCCAAAGCCATCGACAGCACGACGACCCCGAAGCTTCGCCGGGCCGGAGCGCACGCCATCGTGTCTCCCAACTACATCGGTGGTTTGCGCCTCGTCAGCGAGATGATTCGACCTCAGGCCGTGCAGTTCCTGGACCGGCTCCTTCGCGAAGACAACAAGCTCCGCATCGAAGACGTCGAGATCCCCGCGACGGCCAACGTCGTAGGCCACACCCTCGCCGAGTGTTCGATCCGCCAGACCGGCGCCCTCGTGATCGCCATCCGCACCGCCGATGGCAAGTACGTTTACAACCCGGGTCCGGATGTGACCCTCGACGCCGGCTCCCACCTCATCGTCATTGCTCACGCCGAGGATCTGGCGCGGCTGAGAGAGGCGATGCTCGACAACCGACTGCTGCGCTGCAGCTAGCGAACTGCCTCTCGGTGCGCCCCACGGCCGAGAACACACTCTTGTGTGGCGCATCACGCCAAGAGAATCGTCAAGCTCTTGGCCCGGCGTGCATCACGTGGGCATCCTCGCGACCACGATCCATCACGTGTCGGTACTGGGCGGACTGCGAACCGCCCAGTCGGCGGACTTCCGGGCGCGGCCAAACGTCCTGTTGACGCCGATCCGGGCATGATTATGGTGCGCGGCGTCGTCCGCCGGGCGACCCGCCCTCCCCGGGCGTAGAGGCTGATTCCGCCGGGCGAGCCGCGTGCGGCCCGCCACCAACGACGAGAGGACGAAGACGCATGGGCAAGATCATCGGCATCGATCTGGGGACGACCAACTCGGTCGTCGCGGTGATGGAAGGCAACGAGCCGAAGGTCATCGTCAACGAGGAGGGCGACCGGATCACGCCGTCGGTCGTCGCCTGGGACGACGAGGGGCAAGTGCTCGTGGGGCAGATCGCCAAGCGGCAGGCCATCACCAACCCCGAGGGCACGATCTTCTCCGCCAAGCGTTTCATCGGCCATCGCTTCGAAGAGGCGGAGCAGGACATCAAGCGAGTCCCTTATCGCTGCATCAGGCTCGACAACGGAGGCGTCGGCTTCGAGGTCCGCGGCAAGAAGATCGCGCCCCCCGAGGTCTCCGCCCACGTGCTGCGGAAGCTGAAGAAGGCTGCCGAGAACTATCTCGGTGAGCCCGTGACCGAGGCGGTCATCACGGTCCCCGCCTACTTCAACGATGCACAGCGTCAGGCGACGAAGGACGCCGGCAGGATCGCGGGCCTCGAGGTGCGGCGCATCGTCAACGAGCCGACGGCGGCGGCGCTCGCCTACGGCCTCGACAAGAAGGGCGAGGAGCTCATCGCCGTCTACGACTTCGGCGGCGGCACCTTCGACATCTCGATCCTCGAGGTCTCCGAGGAGATGGTGCAGGTGATCAGCACCAACGGCGACGTCCATCTCGGCGGCGACGACGTCGACGAGAAGATCATCGAGTATCTGACCGCCGAGTTCAAGAAGGACACAGGGATCGACGTGTCCGGCGACAAGATGGTGCTGCAGCGCCTCAAGGACGCGGCGGAGAAGGCGAAGGTCGAGCTCAGCTCGAAGCTCGAGACGACGATCAACCTCCCCTTCCTGACGGCCGACCAGGCGGGTCCCAAGCACCTCAACATTCGGCTGACGCGCGCCAAGCTCGAGTCGATGATCGAGGATCTCGTCGAGCGAACCCTCGGGCCTGTCCGCAAGGCGATGGCGGACGCCAGCGAGAAGCTGAACAAGCGCGTGACCGCCGCGGACATCGACGAGGTGGTCCTCGTCGGGGGTTCCACGCGGATCCCGCTCGTTCAGGAGAAGGTCAAGGCCTTCTTCGGCAAGGAGCCGCACAAGGGCGTGAACCCGGACGAGGTCGTGGCGCTCGGTGCCGCGGTGCAGGCGGGGGTGCTGAGCGGCGACGTCAAGGACATGGTGCTCCTCGATGTGACGCCGCTGAGCCTCGGGGTCGAGACCCTCGGAGGCGTGATGACGGTGATGATTCCGCGCAACACGACCATCCCCGTCCGTAAGGAAGAGACCTATTCGACCGCCGACGACAACCAGACCAAGGTCGAGATCCACGTGCTCCAGGGCGAGCGCGCCGAAGCCAAGGACAACCGAACCTTGGGCCGCTTCAGCCTCGACGGGATCCCCCCGGCGCCTCGGGGTGTGCCGAAGATCAAGGTGACTTTCGACATCGACGCCAACGGCATTCTCTCGGTCAGCGCCCGGGACGAGGCCACCGGCAAGGACCAGAAGATCACGATCACCTCGACCAGCGGGCTGTCCGAGGAAGAGATCAGCCGCATGGTCTCCGAGGCCGAGAAGCACGCCGAAGAGGACCGCCGGCGCCGGGAAGAGGTCGAGACGCGCAACCGCGCCGACAGCCTGGCCCACAGCGTCGACAAGAGCCTCGAAGAGCTGAAGGACAAGGTGGACGCGGCCAAGCTCGAGGACGTCCGCGGCAAGGTGACGCAGCTCCGTAGCGCCATCGAAGAGCGCAACCACGACGCGATCGTGGCGAAGATGGCCGAGGTCGAGGCGGCCATGAAGGAGATCGCGGCGCAGGCCTACGGTTCGGTTGCCGGTCAAGGGGCCGAGGGCCCGGATTCCGAAGGCGGTTCGGCGTCGGAGGCTCCCAGCGGGGGAGGCGCCGACGACGACGTCATCGACGCCGAGTTCGAGGAGTCGAACTGAGCTTCGAAGGCAGGCGCCTCGCGAGGCCTTTGGGAGGGCGAGCGCTCGGTGAAAGGAGCGGCATCGATGGACCCGGGCTCAGCTCTTGTTGCGACCACGGTGCTCGGCGCGCAGAGCGGCATCTCGCCGTCGTCCGGAGAGTTCTGGTCCTCGCCGCTGGTGTGGGTCGCTCTCGCGGTCTTGGCCAACCTGGCCATCGCTGTGGTCGTGCTCGTGGCGTTTCGCCGCGGTC
>JALVDI010000408.1 GCA_027009115.1 Polyangiaceae bacterium
TGGCTCGAGGAGGGGATCGTCGTTCGTGCGGGCGGGGTTCCTTGCGCCGTCCGGTCCACGATGCCGCGTTGGCGCGAGCGGGATGGAACCCCCTTCGTCGCCTTCACCCTGACCTACGACTGCGCCCCGGGACCGCTCGTGCTGCAGGACGACACGGTCTTCCCCGATGACCCGCAGCACGAGGCGCTGGTTCACGTCGCCTGGGCGGCCGGCGACCAGGTGCAGGTGCTGCGTCGCGGCCGCCAGGAGCTCCCCCTGCAGGCGACGCCGGACGTCGGCTCGGTCCTCAGGACGTTCCTGTGGGAAGGGGTGCTGCATTTCGCGACGGGGTACGACCACATCCTGTTCTTGCTCTCGCTGGTCCTGACCGCGGGCTTCGTGAGCCGCCAGCGGGGCGCCCGGGCCGCGCTCCGAGACGTGGCGGTGGTCGTCACCGCCTTTACTTTGGGACACAGCGTGACGCTCATCGCCGCAGCCCTCGGGCTCGTGGTGCTCCCGTCGCGTCCCGTCGAAGTTGCGATCGCCGCGAGCATCGTCGTCGTGGCTCTGCTCAACGTCTGGCGCCCCGAAGGACGCGGGCCTTTGCCGTGGATCGCGGGCGGCTTCGGTTTGATCCACGGCTTCGGTTTCTCGTCCGTGCTCGCCGAGCTCGGCTTGCCGCCGGGGCACGCGGTGACGGCGCTGTTGAGCTTCAACGTAGGCATCGAGCTGGGGCAGCTGGCGTTCGTCACCCTGGCGCTCGGGCCGCTCGTGTGGGCGGCCCGTCGCGACGGATACCGTCGCTTCGTGCGGGGCAGCTCCCTGGCGATTGCGGCCCTCGCCCTCGTCTGGGTCGCGCAGCGCGTCTGAGCAAGAGTCCCGCCGGCGCTCAGCTGCTGCAGACGCCGTACTCGGTCCCGTTGAAGACGAGCCCGGGGGCGCTCCCGAGCCGAAAGCAGCTCAGGCCCGCACCCACGCTGGCGCAATCGCTGACCATTGGTGCGGGAGTTCGGCGGCACCACCGCAGGCAGTTGCGGACGCCCCCGCCGACGTCGATGCAGGCGAAGCCCCGCTGGCAGCTCGAGTCGTCGACGCAGGCCGCGCCCTGGCCGCCCAGACCTACGGGGCCCTGGCAGTCCGTCAGCCGTCGACCGGTGCCCATCTCTTCGTAGATCGAGCAGAAGGTCGTCGCCGAGCACCCGCTCTGCGAGATGACGTCGCAGCTCGAGGTGCAGACGCGCTCGCTGGTCCCCGTGAGACTCGTGATGCAGAGCGAGCCAGGCCCACCGGTGCAGTCGGCGTCGCTGGCGCACCAGCGCTTGCACAGGCCGATGTCGGTGGCTGTCGTGCTGACGTTCACGCAGCCGGTCCCTGGCGCACACAAATCCGCGTCGCAGCTTCCCCCTTCGGGGACGCTTCCGGCGACGGCGCACACGCGCACGCCGCTGGTGTTGAGGTAACAACCTTCGCCGGTGCCGCAGCCGCACTGGGGCGAGATGAGCCGGCAGGGGCTCTCGGCACAGCTCGGATCGATGCAGCCTCGGGTCGCGTCGCAGGTGAGGCCCCCCAGGCACATCGTGGAGTCGGGGGTGTGGGTGCAGCTGCCCGCGGTGCATCCGTCGACGGTGCAGGCGACGCCGTCGGAGCAGTCCATCGGTGTGCCGGGCATGCACTCCCCGGCCACGCAGGTCTCGGTGCCGTTGCAGGGGTCCCCGTCGTCGCAGCTCCCGGGGGTGCAGCCGCTGTCGGTCGCGCCGCTGTCGGTCGCGCCGCTGTCGGTCGCGCCGCTGTCGGCCGCGCCGCTGTCGACGACGCTGCTGTCGACGACGCCGCTGTCGGTCGCGCTGCTGTCAGTGACGGCGCTGTCGGTCGCGCTGCTGTCAGTGACGGCGCTGTCGGTCGCGCCGCTGTCGGTCGCGCTGCTGTCAGTGACGGCGCTGTCGGTCGCGGCGTCCAGGCGCCCGCCGTCGGAGCCAGCGTCGAGACCGGGGCCCGCGTCGAAGGACACGCCGCCGCCGCCGGACGCGCAACCTGCGAGGGAGAGCATGAGGGTAGCGAGGAAGAACGTGCGGGTCATGGTCTGCTCCGTCGCGAGGCCAGCACCCCACGATACGGTTTCGACCCGGCTCCGGCAAACACCGGCGGAGTTGGGCCTGCGATGTAGGGTAGGGGCGGAGCATGTGCGGACGATTCAGCAGGACGGTGCCCGGCGATGCGGTGGTTGCGGCCTTCGACTGGCTAGAGGAGCCGGACGGGGAGCTCCGGACGGACCCGGAGTGGGTGCGCCCCCGCTACAACATCGCGCCCGGGCAGCGGGTGCTCGCCATAGGGCAGCGGGAAGGCCGCGCGCCCCGGCTGGCTTTCTTGCGCTGGGGTCTGATCCCGCCGTGGGCTCGCCGCAGGGGCAGCACCTCGCTGCTCATCAATGCGCGCGTCGAGACCGTCCACACGCGCCGCACGTTTCGCCCGCTCTTCGAGCGCCGCCGCTGCTTGGTGCCGGCGGACGGTTGGTTCGAGTGGCCGCGCCTGCAGGGGGCGGAAACGAAGATCGAGAAGAAGGGCCAGCCGCCCTTCTGGGTCCACCGG
>JALVDI010000409.1 GCA_027009115.1 Polyangiaceae bacterium
CAGCGCCGACTACAACGACGACGAGATGTCGTACCTGACCTCGCCGTGCTTCGACATGTCGGCGGCGGTGACGGACGTCAACCTGAGCTTCAGCCGCATCTTCGACCTTGAGCCGACCAACGACCACGTCCACGTCGAGTTCTCGGTGGACGGCGGTATCACTTGGGCCAAGCTCGGTGCCTTCGGTGAGGGCGTGAACTGGTACAACGATCTGCTCGGGGATTTCTGGGATGGCGTCAGCGGCGCCACCGACGAGTGGCGGCGCGCGTCCATCGATGTGCCCGGCAGCGCCGGCGCCCTGGTGCGCTTCCGCTTCGTGATGGAGTCCAACGGCAGCGTCAACGAGGACGGTTTCGGCCTCGACGACGTGATCATCATGCCCTGAGGCTCCTGCCCCACGCCGACCGCACGCCGGTTGGCCCGCAGTGCGAGCGCCCTCGACTTGGTCGGGGGCGTTTCGCTGTGGTGTGCCCAGCATGGGCTGTCTTGCGAGGTGCAAGTCCCGCCGAAAGGAGGCCATCGCTGATCGAAGCGAGGCGCAACTGCGGAAGGGCGACCGACCGTGGGAAGGCAGCGCGGAGCGAAAGCGTGGAGCCAAACCGGGGGCCCATGGCCAACGGCCGCAACCGCGGCGTCAAGCGGGCGCGGGGCCGAGGACGCTCCGCCGGCCGAGGACGCTGGCCGAGCACGCTCCGCCGGTCGAGGACGCTCCACTGGCCAAGGACGCTCCGCTGGCCAAGGTTCTGGCGGCGCGGCTCCGGAGGCCGCGGTCGCTGGTGGCCTGCCCGGTGAAGTGCTGGGGAACCCGGCGAGGTCTTCGCGAAGGCCGGGTTCACAAACGGGTGGGCTCGGTCGTCTCGAAGCGCGCCGGGCCTTCGAGGTGCCGCTGCAGCCATCGCCGCCTTCGGCGTCGGGCGTGCGCGTCGATCCAGGCATCGAGTCGGGCCGAGCGCCGTCGCAGCGCTTCGAGGAGCAGTCGGGGGGGCGCCTGCAGCAGCAGCGGGGCCGGGTTCGGCAGCGACCTCAGGCCGTAGCGGCGGCGGATGGGCCAGGGCAGGAACAGTCGGGTCGAGGCCCGGTGGCGCCAGTCCTCCCGGCTCGCCGAAGCGAAGGCCTCCACATAGGCCTGGGCGAGACGGCTTCCGTCGTCGGCGGCGCTGCCGGTGCCCTTCAGCGCGACGAGCAAGCCCAGGCGGAGCGCGTCGGCGATGGTGGCAGGGTACCAGCGGGGGCGAACCCCCATCAGGTGGCCGACGTAGCGCCAGAAGTGCATTAGCGCGCGGATCTCGTCGGCGGAGGTGCGGTAGCCGAGCAGGTGCATGGCCAGGCCCGGGGCGACGCTGCCGCCCATGAGCGTCAGCAGCGCGTCCGCCTGGCTGATCGGCACTCCCCAGGCGGCGCGGCGCCAGCCGGGGTCTTGCTCGATGCGGCGTCGGGCGAAGACGTGCATGATCCGCACACGCAGGATCGCCTCGCGACCCGCTGCCCCGAGCCGCAGTCCTCCCGGCTCGGACACCTCGATCCAGAAGGCGGCGGTCTCGAGGAAGCGCCGGCGTGTGCTTGCGCCGTGGTATCCGCCGGAGAGGATGAGCGGTTTGGCGACGGACGGTTCGAGGTAGGACGCGAGCGTGATGGCGCCGGCGAAATGGAAGACATCGACGCCGTAGCGACGGAAGGCCTTCGCGCCGCGTTCGACGAGGTCCCTGTCGAGCCACGGAGGGTCCCCCTCGAAGTCCTGGACGAGCGCGACGAGGCTTTGGGGCGGGGAGGAGAGAGCGGCCACGCCTTGCTCGAGGGCTCGATCGAGGAGCGCGCGGCCTGCCTTGGGACCCGCGGTGAGGTAGATCTCGTCGACGAAGGCTTCGGCGAGGGGGTCGGCGTCGAAGTAGGCCGCGGCGAACGCCTCGGCGTGCTCGTCGGCCAGCAGGGGGTCGAAGCCGAGGCGAGCGGAGGCGCGCCGAAGGGCCTGCACCCAGGGGCGGCGGGTCCGGTCGAAGTAGCGGAACTCGCTGGGAGCAACACGCCGGGTCCCCGGGGCTTCAGAGGCAGCGGCTCCACCGCCGGATCGATCGCTCGTGGGTTGGGGCTTGGGCATGGTCGTCGGGCTCGTGGTCACGAGGGTGCCACGGCTGAGGCGACGTCGGGAGCGGAGGTCGTCCTTCGAAGGGAGGGCGGTGCTCGCCGCTGGGGAGGGCGACCCCAGCACGGCCGGTACGGGAGCGCCGGCACGATTCGGCGACGAGGCGCTCTCGCCGTTTGGCGAGGAAGGCCACCGCCGTCCGTACGGAGGCTCACGCCATCGGCGACGGCCTCGCCGCTTGGCGAGGAAAGCGACCGCCATCCGTACGGAGGCTCACGCCATCGGCGACGGCCTCGCCGCTTGGCGAGGGCGACGGAGGTCGACCACGGTTCACCGTGGCCCCTGCAAGAGCGCACTGTCAGCGGCCGACACGCACCCAGAGCATGGCGCCGCGCCCTGGCCCGTTGATGCTCGAGCCGTGCACCCGATAGGCCGCGTCGCCGATGTTCTCCACGACGAGGGTGAAGGCGAGGAAGTCTCGGTATCGCCAGCCCAGGCGCAGGTCCACCACGCCGTAGCCGGGCGTGCCTCCGTTGGGGATGCGCGGGTCGCTCTGGTCGCTGATCGCCAGCCGCGTTTGGGCGGCCGCCCAGCGCAGCGCGACGCCGGCCCACAGCCCCGTGCGGCGGTGGCGGTAGCGCCCCTCGAAGGTGCCCTGCGGAGGGGGGACGCGCGACAGCGGCAGCCGTCCGCTGGGAGCGTCGCGGTCACCGAGGCTCGGACCTTCGCCCCAGGCGTACGAGAAGGTCGTGCGCAGGGTGATGTCCTGCGGGAGGAAGAGGGTGACGCCGCCCTCGCTGCCGAGGATCAGTGAGCGCTCGGGGGCGTTCACGAGCTGGAAGGGGTTGCGGGAGGCCCGGCAGTCGGGGGTGGCCGCAGGGCAGTCCTCGGTCTCGCGGACCACCCGCTGGATCCCGTCCTCGACGAAGGTCGCGAAGCCCCAGAGGTCCAGGGAGAGCACGCCGCGCCTCAGGCGCAGCCCCAGCTCGGTGGTGAGGCTGCGCTCCGGGCGCAGCTCGGCGTTCTCGAACTGGAAGCCTGGGCCGACTTGCTGCCGCGAGGTGAGGTCGTCGAGGTTGGGCGCTCGAAAACCTTGGTCGACGTTGAGCTGCACCACGGCGCCGTCGGCGGGTCGGAGCGCGATCCCGGCGCGGCCCACGACGGCGCGGAAGGTCTCGTCGACGCCACGAGTGCCCGATTCGGGGTCTGGCGGCGCGCCGGCGTCGACGACCGCCACGCGCCCGCCACCGTGCAGCGTGAGCCAGGACAGCAAGCTCGCCTGGGCTTCGAGCCACGCGCCGAGCTGCAGGTAGTGCGAGCCTTCCAGGTACTGCCCGCGGCTGAGGGCGCGGGTGTCGTCGAGGTCCGTGAAGGTGCGTTCGCCCTTCGAGGTCGAGACCTGGTCGCGGAACATCTCGAAGCCGTAGTCGAGGCGCGCGGTGCCGGATCGAACCGGAAAGGTGGGTGTGTGGGCCCGGAAGGTGACGCCGAAGGTGTCGACGACATCTCGCCATCGGAAGCGGACGTGGGAGCGCGGGCGGTCGCGGCGGCGCTGCTCGTCGTGACGTTGGTGCGAGACGATCAGGTCGACGTCTCGCAGCGGGCCCGCGTCCCCTCGAAGCGCGAGGTACGAGAGCGTGCGGTCCTGGCGATCGACGACGAGGCACTCATCGATGGGAGCTTCGGGCGCGGGGCATTGATCCGTGCGCGGGGCGTCTCGCTGCCTGTACCCGTAGACCGCGGCCACGAACTGGAGCTTGCGCGCGAGCCGATGCACGAGGCGCCCGTCGAAGGTGCCTTCGCGGAAGCCGGTGCCGAGCTGTGTTCGCCATCGCGACGGCTCGCCCGGGTGCTCGAGCTCCTCTTCGAAGCGCGGCACCCAGGGTGCGATGTCGCCGCGGGTCGTCGGCGCTCCTCCCTCTCGGTGCCGGACCACGCCCCCGCTCTGCAGCAGCCCGACGTCGCGGTAGCCGCCGCCGAGAAGCAGCCCGGTGTTCCGGCCCATCCGCAGTTCGATTTCGCCGCGGCCACCGAGCTCCTGGTCCGCGGTGGCGAAGCGGAAGCTCGCCCGCGGTCGAACCGTCAGGCCTTCGTTGGCGGGGTCGAGCACGGGCGCGACGGGGATCGCGAGTACGGCGCCGCCCAGGGCGTCCGAGCCGTAGCGAACCGAGGCGCTGCCCCGAAGCACCTCGAGCTCGGCGACGCTCCGTTGGTCGACCGTGAAGAAGTACTGGTTGGGGCCTTGGCGGTAGATGCCGTTGTTCATCCGGATGCCGTCGAAGAGGTGCACGACCTGCTGTCCGGTCATCGCCCGCACGTAGGGGGAGGCCTGGCCGTGAGCCGTCTGCTGGATGGCGACGCCGGGCTCGTAGCGCAGCGCATCCGGCGCCGAACGCGGCTGGCGTTCGTCCATCTGGGCGCGGGTGACGCTCGAGCGCGAGAGGTCGTCGTCCGGGGCCTCGCCGAGCTCGGCGTCCGTGCGAGCGCCGAAGGCCGTCTCGGTGTCGGTGGGCTCGTCCGTGGAGGCACCGAAGCCGTCGCCCTCGTCCTCGGGGGCGGTGCTCCTCGGACGGGAAGGTGCCTCCGTTGCCTCCGCTGCCAGCGCCGCCTCCGCCGTCTCGCCGGGCCCTGCGTCGTCGCCGCCCGCTGTGGCCTGGGCGAAGCTCGTCGCGCCGGCCCACGAGGTGGCCGCCAGCACGAGCACAACCCTGACACCGGCTGTGGGTTTCACGAGCCTGGGTGTACCCTAAGACCCATGCGACGGGCGACCGTGTACCTCGCGTTCCTGGCAGCCTGCGATTGCAGTGGGAGCGCCAGCAGCCCCTCGGTGGGGCCTTGCGCCGGCGAAGCGCCAAACGCCGCCTGCGGCCGGCCCTGCGTCGAGGACCGCGGCTGTCCTGCGGGTCTGTACTGCGACCGCCGCGAAGTGTGCGCGGCGGACTGCGACGCCCTCTCCGGCGAGGGCTGCGCGGCGTCCGAGCGCTGCACCGCGGACGGCCAGTGCGTCGACGCCGCCCGAGACGCAGGGCCCCGGCTGGATACGAGCCCACCGGATGCGGCCTGTGCAAGCGTCCGTCTGGAGGCGACGCGAACGACGCCGAACGTCGTGGTCATCGTCGACCAGTCGGGGAGCATGAACGAGAGCTTCGGCAGCAGCGATCGCTGGAACGCTCTGCGGGACTCCCTGCTCGATCAACCGGACGGGCTCCTCTTCGCGCTCCAGAGCCAGGTGCGTTTCGGGCTCGCGATGTTCAGCGCTCGGGCGGAGGGCGGTAGCGCCGGCCCACCCATCGGCATGTGCCCGAGGGTCGAGATGGTCGACCCGGCCCTCGACAACTACGACGCGATTCGTGCGGTGTATCAGCCCGCCGACCCCATCGACGAGACCCCCACCGGCGACTCCATCGACTTCATCCTCGATGCCTTGGCGTCGGTCCCCGATCCGTCGCCGGATCCGACGATCTTCATTCTCGCCACGGACGGAGAGCCCGACCGCTGCGAGGAGCTCAACCCCCAGAACGGCCAGGCCGAGGCCCTCGCCGCGGTCGAGCGCGCCTACGCCATGGGCATCCGAACCTTCATCATCAGCGTCGGGGAAGGGACCGTGTCGGCCAGCCATCTTCAAGACGTCGCCAACGCTGGGGTGAACGCTCCCGCCGGGACCAACGCGCCTTATTGGGTCGCCGGCGACGACGCCGGTCTCCGCGATGCGCTCCGGGACATCGTCGGGGGTGAGCTGAGCTGCGTGGTGGAGCTCTCCGGGCGCGTGGATCGAGCCGAGGCGTGCGCCGGGGACGTGCGCCTCAATGGCCGGCCTCTTTTCTGCGACGACCCGGACGGTTGGCGGCTCGTCGACGAGAGCCACATCGAGCTGCTCGGCGACGCCTGCACGGAATTGCAGAGCGGACCGGGGGTCACCCTCGAGGCGACCTTCCCCTGCGACGTCGTGCTCATCTGAGACGCCTTCCGAGCTGTCGTGCTCAGCGCCCGACCGGGTACTTGGCGAGCTTGCGCTGGAGCGAGCGCCGGTGGATGCCGAGCCGCTTGGCCGCTTGGGTGATATTGCCCTGGCAATCGGTGAGGACCCGCTGGATGTGCTCCCACTCGACTCGTGCGAGGGAGGGCGGCTCGGTCTCCGGCGCCGGGGGATCGTCCCCCGGTGCGAGCCCCTTGCGGGCGAAGGCGGCGAGGATCGCGTCGACGTCGGCGGGCTTGCTCAGGTAGTGGGTGGCGCCGCGGCGCACGGCCTCGAGGGCGGTGGCGATGCTCCCGTAGCCCGTGAGCACGACGACATTCGTCGCCTCGTCGACGGCGAGGAGCTCTCGGATCAGGTCCAGGCCGTTGCCCGTGGGCATGCGCAGGTCCACCACGGCGTGCTCGGGGGCGTGCTGTACGGCCAGCGCCCTCGCCTCCGGGGGTCCCGCGGCGCACCACACCCGCCAGCCCCGTCGCGCGAAGGCGCGACCGAGCTGTGTGCGGAAGCGCTCGTCGTCGTCCACGATCAGCAGGGTCGGTGCATGCTCGTCAGCCATCGCTTCGCTCTCCCTCCGGGGGCACGTTGCTCTCGTTTCGGGGTGCCCATCGTAGCGTGGCGGTCGTGCCGTGACCGGGACGCGAGCGGAGCTCGAGCGTCGCGCCCATGGCTTCGGCCGTCGCCTGGGCCAGGTAGAGCCCCAGACCCATACCGGCCCCTTCGGGCTTCGTCGTGAAGAAAGGCTCACACGCTCGCGCGAGGGTCGCTTCGTCCATGCCGGTCCCTTCGTCTTCGACCCGGAGCTCGCCTGCGGCGATCCGCACCCGGACTCGTCCGTTGGCGTCGGAGGCATCGAAGGCGTTGCCGACGAGGTTGTCGAGCAGCTGCGCGAAGGCGTGGGCAGGCACTCGCGCGCGCCCGCCCCCGACGACGTCGAGGCGTGCCGCTCGGTCCGGGGGCAAGCGCTCTCGGAGCATCTCGGCCAGCTCGCGCAGCTCCACGTCCGTCGGACCCTCGCCGACGACGTCACCGGCCTGGGTGCTGAGGGAGTCCAGGATCCCTCGGCAGCGCGCGACCTCCTCGCAGATGACTCGAACGTCCTGTCGCGCGTCCCCTTCGAGGCTCCGGTCGAGCTCGCCGGCGACGACGGCGATGGTGCTCAGGGGGGTCCCCAGCTCGTGGGCGGCGCCGGCCGCGAGGGTGGTCAGGCTCATGACTCGACGCGCACGAGCGGCTCGATCGCGGGCGGCGGCGAGGGCGGCGTCCCGGCGTCGGACGGCCTGCGAGAGCCGGACGACGAAGTAGGCCAGGATGCCCGAGGTGAGCCCGAAGGCGACGAACATCCCCTGCAGGTGCAGCGCCCCGCCGTGCAGGTGCCCTAGCTGCGGTACCTGGCGATGGTCGAGGAAGAGCAGCCCGTAGCTGACGACCGTGCTCGCCCACACGACCGCCGCGCCGGCGCGTCCCAGCAGCATGGCCGCGAGGGTGACCTGTACGAAGTAGAGCGCTGAGAAAGGGTTGTTCGGTCCGCCGCTGAGGTAGAGCAGCGCCGTCAGCAGTGCCGCGTCGACGGCCAGCAGCAGTGCCCGGATCGGCTCCGAGGAGGCGACCCGGGTCCGCGCAGCGCTCAACCCGACGTTCGTCAGCGCCTGGACGCCCACCACTGCGAGCATCGGTAGGAGCGGCAGGTCGAGGTCGATCCAGAGCGTGGCCGCCGCGAGGGCCAGAAGCTCGGCGGCGGTCGCTGCCCACCGCACCCGTATCCACCACGCGACGTGGAGGTCCGAATCGGCGCCTCGCTTCGCGGTCGTCAGGACATGGGCCCGCACCCTCGATGCCTAGCAGAGCGCGTCCTCGACGCAGATGCTCGCCTGGGCGTCGCGGGCGAGGCGCCGGGCCAGCCCCGCCACGTCCAGCGCGTCGAGCGGCCAGGCCCACGGGTCGAGGCGGAACTCGAGGCCGACGAGGCCCACCTCGGTGAGCACGAGGGGATCCCCGAAGGGGATCTCGGCGTCCGCGAGGCCCGAGTCGGCGATCGTGACTGTCGTGCTGCCGTCCAGCGCCTCGAAGAGGTACGTGGGTGCGCCGGCCTCCGGAGGACCGAGGTGGATCCGCGCGGCGCAATACCGGCCCGGCGGTTGGGGAAAGGGGGCCAGCGTACGGAGACGGCCCCCGTCCGCGATCAGATCGAGGACGACGCCGCCGCCAGCACGCTCGCCGTGGGCGCGTGCCACCGACGGCCCCCACAGGTCCGCGACCGCGCTGTCGCAGGGCACCAGCTCCACTTGGGCGATGCCGAGCTCGGCGCGGACGAGGCGGAGCGGGCGGCCGTCGTCGAGCTCCACGAGGTCAGGGGCTGGAGGGAGGCGGAAGGCCGGGGCGACCTCGATGCCTGCGACTTCGCCGACGCAGCGGGGCCCGGCGAGGAACGCGAGCGTCAGGGCGAAGGCTCGGACGAGGGGCAGATTCTTAGAGGTCAACGGTCGCTCCGATCTCGACGGCGAACCCCTCGCGGCGGCTCCTCCCCGTCTGCCACGCTGGTGCCGTCAGCTGCGCATGCAGCACCACGCCGCTCGCCGGCGCGACCACCACACCGCCGCCGAGGCGGAGCAGCGAGCCGCCTCCGGCTCCGAATTCGTGGCGGATCTGGGCGCTGAGCCGGCCACCGAGGCCGCGCAGGGGTTGCCACTGCACACCGCCGAGCACCTGGAGCGCCGGTGCCGGGCGGTGCTCGAGGCCCGCCAGCGGAGCGACGAGCCGAGTACCCAGCAGCATGCTCCAGGGGCTGGCAAAGAAGAGGTAGCTCAGCCCTCCGGTCAAATCCCAGCTTGCCGATCCGGCATAGAGCTCGTCGGGGACGTTCCGTGGTCGCGACGTCGTGGGCAGCTCCGCGCCCACCGCGCCGACCAAGAGGTGCCGCGGTCCGAGCGTGCGATCCCGGTAGAGCACGGTCCCGACGCGGGCGGCGACGTCGCCCCAGGACCAGCGGCGCGTGCGAGCCAGGTTGGGGTGCCCGATGCGCTGGTAGGCGAAAGGCAGGGTGAACTGGAGCTTCCAGCGGGCGCTGGGCGTCCACACGAGCCCGAGCTCGTAGCGCTCCTGCTGGAGAGTCCAGCGGCCGCCCGCGGCCCGCAGGGTTTCGCGGTGGTGCCGGGCGACGAGACCGGCGCGCACTCTCCCGGTCGCGGGCTGGCCCGAGCCGAGGGTCGTCAGGGTGGGGTCCCCCACGGCGCAGGTCCCGCAAGCCCGCGCCCGAGTGGGCGAGAGAGCGACGAGAAGGCCGAGGAGCGGCAGCAGGGGCCTCACGCCCACGTTCATAGACCTCCTCGAACCTCGGCGGGACGTGGCAAATCGTCGCGCACCTGCCCGTGGCGGGGGGCGCCGGGCCGGGTGCACGCGGCTTGATGAAAATGAAAAAGCGTTTCATCTTCTCCAGGTGGCTCAGGTCCGCGACGCTCACCACGGTCCCTTCGGTGCGTTGAGGGCCGCGGGCCCGCCCCGGCTGGGCACGAACGGGCGGGTCGCGTTCTTCGTGCTGGCGTCGGTTCTCGGCCACGCCGCGCTCAGTGCGGCGCTCCCTTCGCATGTCCCCAGCGCGCCGCCGCCGGAGC